>NZ_DASQPW010000151.1:0-11126 GCF_035643755.1 Stackebrandtia sp.
CCGGCGTCGGCCGGGTCCTGCTGCACCGGCAGGCTCGCGGTGGTCGCCGCCGCCCGCGCCGCCGCGGTGGACGGATCCGCCGAGGAGGCCGCGGTGTTGTCGGCGGCGGCACCGGCGATGATCGGCGGGCCCTGGGGAGGAACCGGTCCGTCCACCAGGTCGGCCACCAGGACGGTGACGTTGTCGGGGGCCCCGCCCCGCAGGGCCAGCTGCAGCAGGCGATCCACGGCCTCGTTCGGGTCGGGGATGGTGCGCAGCGCCTCCTCGATGGTGTCGTCGTGTACCACACTGGACAGACCGTCGCTGCACAGCAGATACCGGTCGCCCGGCACCGCCTCGATGGTGGCGAAGGTGGGCTCGACCTCGTGGGAGCCCAGGGCGCGCAGCAGCAGGGAGCGCTGCGGGTGGTTCTCGGCCTCCTCGGGCGACAGCTGCCCCTCGTCCACCAGCATCTGGACGTAGGTGTCGTCCTTGGTGACCTGGGTGAGGCGGCCCTCGCGGAGCCGGTAGGCCCGGGAGTCACCGATGTGGACCATGCCGAGCCTGTTGTGCTGGAACAGAAACGCCGTCAGCGTCGTCCCCATGCCCTCCATCTGAGGGTTCTCTTCGACGGTGTCGCGGATGCGGGAGTTGGCCTCCTCCACCGCGTCGGCCAGCGCGACCGTCAGGTCGCCCTGCGGCTCGACGCCGTCCAGCCGCGACAGCACGGTGATCACGATCTTGCTCGCGAGGTCGCCCGCGGCCATGCCCCCCATGCCGTCGGCGACGGCGATCAACCGGGAGCCCGCGATCACGGAGTCCTGGTTCCCGCTCCGGATCAGGCCGCGATCGGAAACGGCGGCGTAGCGCAAAGTCAAAGTCATGGGCGAAGCTCGATGCTGGTTCGGCCGATGCGGATCGGCATTCCGGGGGGGACGGGGGTGGGACCGGTGACCTTATTGCGGCCGAGATAGGTGCCGTTGGTGGATCGCAGGTCCTCCAGGATCCACTGACCACCCCGCGGCACCAGCTGCGCGTGCCTGCCGGAGGCATAGTCATCGGTGATGACCAATGTGGAGTCGGGCGCGCGGCCGATCCGGATCGGCTGGCCCGACAGGGGAATCCGGGTGCCGCGCAGTTCTCCCTCGGTCACCACCAACTGACGGGGAACCTGCCCGGCGGCGGCGTCGCCGCCCGAGGCACGTCGGGGGGGCCGCCCCGCGACGGCCCCGGCCTTGCTCGAGACGAACACGTCCCGGCGGACGGCACGGGCCACCACGAAAACGAACACCCACAACAAAATCAGCAGGCCGAACCGGGCGACAGTGAAAATGAGATCAGGCACCCTGATGTCCTCTCAATCGCGCGGCCGATCGGCTGTCACAGACGGTACGCCAGACTATGTGGTGTTGGGTAACGCTCGCACGCGCCCTAGTTGGCTTGCAGTGTCAGTGAAGTAGTACCGAGCTGAATCATGTCGCCCGGCTGCAGCGAGACGGTGGAGATCCGCTGGCCGTTCACCAGGGTGCCGTTGGTGGAGCCCAGGTCGGTGACGAGCACCTGACCGCCGTCGAAGTCGATGCGGACATGCACCCGCGAGATGCCCACGTCGGGCAGCCGGATCTGCGCCTGCTCCCCGCGCCCGATGGTGGTCGAACCCATGGTGATCGCGTACTGCCGCCCGTCGCCGGACACCAGACGGGGGCCCGACGGCTGGGCGGGCTGACCGGCCGGGGCCTGGTCGTAGCCGCCGCCGGCGGGGGGACCATAACCGGGGCCACCCTGCGGGGCATGCTGGTCCTGTTGCGCCGCAACCTCGGCGATCACCCGGAACATCCCGGTGTCAAGACCCTCACCGCGCTCGATCTCGACGATGACATCGCCGTAGACCGTCCAACCGTGCTCACCAATGTGCTCCGCCTGCGACTGCGCCAACTCCTGAGCCAGGGCCGCGGCGTAGGGCGCCAAACGATCGTGATCGGGAGGAGACAGGTCGATCACGTAGCGGTTCGGCACCAGAATCCGCCCACCGGCAAGGATCGCCTTGTGCGACTCGGCCTCCCGCTGCATGGCTCCGGCGATCTCGACAGGGTGCACGACACCCTTGAATATCTTCGCGAAGGCACCCTCGAAGAGGCCCTCCAAGCGCTTCTCAAAGCGTCCCAGCACAGTCACCGGATCCTCCTTGCCATAACCGTTCAACACCACTGTGGCGCATGCTCACAGGACAACGATGGTATCGGGCGGAGTTAACGGTGTGCGCGGCGCGCGCGGCACTGCGTGTTAACCTTCCAGCCAAACCATGTCGCCCCAGACATGGCAAGCCTAAAGGCTATTGGCAAACCATGCCACGGGGCAGTCTGTCCGGTGCCCCTCGACCACCGCCCACCGGGGTCGTCCAAAGCCGGTGGAGCGCCTCCAACCCCTTGTGCTAATGTTCCTTTCGCTTCACGACAGCGACATTTCGTGGGCCACTTGCGGAAGTGGCGGAATGGCAGACGCGCACGGTTCAGGTCCGTGTGCCCGAAAGGGCGTGAGGGTTCAACTCCCTCCTTCCGCACGAATACGACGACATCGTGTCTTGCTCGGCAAGACCCGCTGGCCAGGTAGCTCAGTTGGTACGAGCGTCCGCCTGAAAAGCGGAAGGTCACCGGTTCGACCCCGGTCCTGGCCACCGAAGTACAGCATGACGAAGGCTCCGATCCTCAAGGGTCGGGGCCTTCGCCGTGTGCGGCCCCGTCCCATACCTCTTATCTGTGGCGCCGCCCGATCAACACTCCGAGCGTGGCAATAAGCGTAATTTGCCCGATTCGCTCGGTAGCTGATGTCCGCAGTCTTGGAAGGACGACCATGGCCCGCCGATCGCTGGTGTTCCTCAGCTGTCTGGGATTGGCGCTGATCGCACTCGTGCCCCTCGGACCCGCCGCGCAGGCCGCACCGGGCGATCCGTTCCCGTCCGGGCCGGGGCTGGTGTTCGTGGCGCAGGGAAACGCGCCGGGGGATCCCACGACGCTGTACACCGCCGAGCAGGGCACCGGCGAGATCACCTTCACGCGGCAGGGAACCGTCACCACCGGCTACAACGCCATGGGTTACCGCGCCGCCGACGGGTACCTGTACGCCATCAACAACAACGACGGGCTGGTGCGCATCGGCCAGGGCGGCGCCCTCACCGCGCTGGGCCAGGTCGGGTTGACGCACAGCACGTACAACTACAACCAGGGGACGTTCGGCGCGGGAGCCACCGCCGACACCCTCTATGTGCGGTTGGCCACCAGCGATCGCAACCTGTACGCCGTCGACGTCAACACGCGGACCACCACCCGCATCGCCCTGTCCGCCAACGTTCCCAACCTGTCGGACTTCGTGTGGCTCGACGGGTACCTGTGGGGCGTGTACGGCGAGGGCAACCGGCTGTACCGCATCGACCCCAACACCGGCGACGTGCTCAGCGTCGCCGGCGCGGGGCTGCCGCAGAACCCCTATGGCGCCCAATGGGTCTACGGCAACGGCAACATCGGCGTCTCCAACAACGTCACCGGGACCGTCTACCAGCTACAACTCAACAATCCGTCGTCCGACAACCCCTCGTTGACCCTGATCTCCTCGACGAAGGGACCGTCCAATACACAGAATGACGGAGCCTCCTACGCCGGAGCCCGGGCCGACCTGGGCATCGTCAAGGACGGCCCCGCCACCTGGACCGCGGACGAGGAACTCACCTACACGCTGCGGGTCCACAACTACGGCGACGGCGACTCCTCCGGCTACATCGTGACCGACGACCTGCCGTCCAAGCTCGTCGACCCGCAGACCTCGACGCCCGGCTGCGCGATCTCGGGGACGGGCGCCGACGCGGTCGTGCGCTGCACCGCCGCGGCCTTGGCGGCCGGCGACGATGGGCCCGCCATCACCATCACGGGTAGGGCGCCCGCCCAGGCGGGAACCGACTGCGCGGGCGACGGGATCACCAACACCGCGCACGTGCTGGGCAACGAGGCCGACCCGACGCAGACCAACAACACCGCCACCTCCACGGCCTGCCCGTCCGGCACCACACCGCCGTCGTTCGCCGTCTCCAAGACCGCCGATCCGTCCACACCGGACCACGCGAAGCCGGGCGACCGCGTCACGTACACCATCACCGTCACCAACACCGGCGGCAGCGCCTACACCGAATCCTCGCCCGCGTCGTTCACCGACCGGCTGAACAACGTCGTCGACGACGCGACCGTCGACGCCGACAGCATCACCGGCGGCGCCAGCCTGTCCGACAGGAACATCACCTGGTCGGGCCCGCTGGACGTGGGCGCCACGCACACCGTGACGTACCAGGTCGTGGTAGACGACCCCGACACCGGCGACCACATTCTGCGCAACGGCCTGGTCCCGGGCGGCACCGGCAGCTGTGCCAGCGACGGGGCCTGCGAGGTGGAGACCCCGATCGCCGACTTCACGGTCGCCAAGACGGCGACGCCGGATTCGGTGCGCGGCGGCGACACCGTGACCTACTCCCTGCGGGTGGTCAACACCGGCGCCGTGCCGTTGGGCTCCGGCGGGGGTTCGGTGGATCCCGCCGACGCCGTCGTGCAGGACTCGCTGGCGAAGGTGCTGCCGTACGCCGACTACAACAACGACGCCGACCACGGCGGCACCCTGAGCGGGGACACGCTGACCTGGCACCCGCGGCTGGCGGTGGGCGCCGAGACGACGCTTACTTACTCGGTGACCGTGCACGACGACGTCGACGCCTCGGCGGTCCTGACGAACGTCGCCACCCCCAACGATTACGGGCGCTGTCCGAGCGACGACGCCTGCACCACCCACACGCCGGTGCGGGCGTACACCGTGTCGAAGGCGGCGTCCCCGTCGACGGCGCGGCCGGGCCAGAAGGTGAAGTACACGGTCACGGTGACCAACAGCGGCGGCGCCGACTACACCACCGACGACCCGGCCTCGTTCACCGACGACCTGTCCGACGTGCTGGACGATGCCAAGTACAACGGCGACGCCAGCGGCGGGGCCACCGTCAGCGACGACACGCTGAGCTGGTCCGGGGCCCTGGCGGCCGGGGCGAGCAAGAAGATCACCTACTCGGTGACGGTGTCCGATCCCGATCGCGGCGACCGCCGCCTGACCAACGTCGTGGTCGCCGGCGGCGACGGCGGCTCCTGCGTCAGCGACAAGGACTGCACCACCACGGTCAAGGTGGTCAAGAAGGTGCCCGGCCCTGGCACGCATCCGCCCTCGCACGCCGCCGGTGGCGCGCCGATCCTGGCGGTCACCGGCGCCTCGGGGCTGATGACGCTGACGGTCCTGGCCCTGCTGCTGGTCGCCGCCGGCGGCCTGCTCACCTGGTGGGGCCGACCCGGACGCCGATAGCCGGAACCCCCGCGTCGCTGTCGCGATGCGGGGGTTTCCTTGGTGTGGAAGGGTTGTCAGATCACGCGGCGTCCAGCGCCTCGGTGATCTTGTGGGTCATGTCGACCATGGTGGGGCTGAGCTCTCCCTTGTGCGAGTGGGAGGCCGCCTTGATGGCGACGACCACCGCGGCGCGGTAGTGCTCGGCCTCGGCGGCGTCCTGCCGCTTCAGCAGGCTCATGGCCTCGGTCAGGGCGGGCAGCACGCGGTCGGCCAGGGCCGCGACGGACTTGCCGTTCAGCTCCCTGCCCTTGGGGTACTTGGCCAGCACATGGCCGATCTGGCCGGTGGCCGAGGCCAGGGCGATGGAGCCGTCGGTGGCGATGCGGTGCGGCTTGCCGCCAGCCACGCCCGCGGCCGACATCAGCGACACGGCGCCGTAGGCGCCCACCCGCAGGGTGGTCTTCTCGTCGTCGGACAGTGCGATGGACTGGATTGAGGAAGTGCTGTTGTTTGTCATGAAGCAAGCTTCCAAGGTTGACCAAAGGTCAAGGCAAGCCGGAGTCAATGTGACTCCGGTCACTGCGCTAATCGGCGTCGGCGAGCCAGGCGGTGAGGTAGTCGAGGTCCTGGCGCCACTGGGACTCGTCCGTGGGCGGCAGGATGTCGTCCCACATCGTCATGAACGGACCGCGCAGCTGCAAATGCCCCAGCGGACGGGCCAGGAACCACAGCTGGAGGTGGGCCGAGCCGTCCCCCCACCGGCTGACGTGCACCCGGGCCACGGAGTCCAGCGAGCGGATCGCCCGCTCCAGCCGCACGGTGAGGACGCCCAGCTCGGCGGCGTGCATGGTCGACAGGTCCCCGAGATCCAGGTGGGCCCGGGTCTCCAGGATCACCACGACCGGCAGCCCCGAAGGCTTCGGCGGGGACTTGACGCGCCAGCGCTCATTCGCCCACAGATAATCCTCGTCCCCGGCGCGGCAGGACGAGCAGTCACCGGGCTCCTCGCCACGGCGCGGCGGCTCGTTGTCGGCGGGTTCGGCGATGGGCTTGAGCCGTAGGTCGCCCTCAAAGGGAAACGCGGGCCAGGTGACGAAATCGGGAAGCTTGGGAGAACGGGGATTTCCTGCCACCCATAGAAGTTACCGCACAACGGGTCGCCGCACGGTGGCGCGCCCGCGTCCATTGTGTCGGGAATTGTTCAGCGCAGCCGGCGCCACATGATGATGTCGTCGCGATAGTCGGTGTCGGAGACCTTGACGGCGCCGGGCAGGCGGCCCACCTCGACGAAACCGTGGCGGCGATAGAAGTCCTCGGCGCCGGTGCCGGTGCGCACCTTCAGGCTGAGCGCCTCGAGATTGAGGACGCCGCGGGCCACCGCCTCGACGGATTGCAGCAGCCGACCGCCGATCCCGGAACCCTGGCAGTCGGGGTCGACCTGGACGTGGCGGACGTTGCGCCAGTTCTGGCGCGGCGGGGAGTCGTTGGAACTCAGCACGCACCACGCGACGACGGAGCCGCCCTCGGTAAGAGCCACCAGCGAATCGCTGCCGTCGATGACGCGCGACAGGATCGAGACCGTGTGGGGGCGGACCGTCTCCTCGGTCACCGGCGCCACGAATCCCACCGAACCGCCGGCGTTGGTGACCTTCGTCCACAGGCGGGTGAGGTCCTCCACGAGACCGGCGGTGACCGGCGGGTCGATCAGCACCTCGACGGCGGCGGGTTCGGTGACGCTGGTGGCGGTGGAAGCATGCACGCGCTCAACAGTGCCCGACACTGGCGGCTCCTACCAGGCGATATCTCATATTCCGGTACGGATCACGTCGCCCGATCCGCGGGGATGCCCATGGTCCCGGCGATCCGCTCGAGGTCGGCGACGCTGCCGAACTCGATGGTGATCTTGCCCTTCTTCTGTCCCAGCGCGACCTTCACCTTGGTGTCGAAGTGATCCGACAGCCGGTCGGCCAGATCGGTGAGCCCGGGCGAGTGAAGCCTCCCGGTCCGCTTGGCGGCCGGTGTTTCACGTGAAACCTCCGCCTCCTCGGCGGCGGTCACCTCCAGGGTCACCAGCTCCTCGATGGCGCGCACCGACAGCCCCTCGGCGATGATGCGCTTGGCGAGCTCGTCCTGGCGCTGCTCGGTCGACAGCCGCAGCAGGGCGCGGGCGTGCCCGGCGGACAGCACCCCGGCGGCCACCCGTCGCTGCACCACCGGCGGCAGGCTGAGCAGACGGATCGTGTTGGAGATCTGGGGGCGGCTGCGGCCGATCCGGCGGGACAACTCCTCCTGGGTCACCCCGAACTCCTCGAGGAGTTGTTGGTAGGCCGCGCCCTCCTCCAGCGGGTTGAGTTGGACCCGGTGGATGTTCTCCAGCAGCGCGTCCCGGAGCAGATCCTCGTCCTTGGTCTCGCGGACGATCGCCGGGATGGTCTCCCAGCCGAGCTCGCGGGCGGCGCGGGTGCGGCGCTCGCCGACGATCAGCTCGTAGGAGTCGCCTGCCTGCCGCACCGCGATGGGTTGCAGCAGACCAACCTCCGCCAGCGAGACCTTGAGCTCCTCGATGCCCTCCTCGTCAAAAACCTGACGCGGCTGCTTCGGGTTGGTGTCGATGGAGTCCAGGGGAATCAGCCGGAAGCTGGCGCCGGGCACCGGAACCAGATCCGGGCCGTCGTCCTCCTCGTCCTCCTGCGGCGTTTCACGTGAAACTTCGGCGGCCGCCGGCGCGTACACCCCGACGGGGGAACGCGGCTCGGGGACCTCCTTGGTGGCAACGGCCGCCGGCGATGTTTCACGTGAAACGTCCGCCGCCTCCTCGGCCGGTTCCGGAGCCGCATCCGGCGCCTCCGACGGAATCAGCGCCGCCAGGCCCCGACCCAGTCCACCCTTCTTGCGCATTACGCCGCTCCCATCGCCGCGCCGCGCTTGGCGATTTCTTCTGCGGCCTCGAAGTAACTTGTCGCCCCGCGCGAACCGGGGTCATAGGTCATCACCGATTGGCCGTAGCCCGGCGCCTCGGACACCCGGACGCTCCGGGGCACCACGGCCTTCAGCACGGTGTCGCCGAAGTGGGTGCGAACCTCCTGCTCCACCTGATCGGCGAGCTTGGTTCGCTTGTCGTACATGGTGAGCAGGATCGTCGAGACGTTCAGCTTCGGGTTCAGGTGAACCTTCACCAGCTCGATGTTGCGCAGCAGCTGGCCGAGGCCCTCCAGCGCGTAGTACTCGCACTGGATCGGGATCAGCACCTCCTCGGCCGCCACCATCGCGTTGACCGTCAGCAGCCCCAGCGAGGGCGGGCAGTCGATCAGGACATAGTCCAGCGGATGCGGGTAGGTGGCCAGCGCCTTCTGCAGGCGGCCCTCGCGGGCCACCACCGACACCAGCTCCACCTCCGAACCCGCCAGGTCGATGGTCGCCGGCACGCACACCAGGTTGGGGATGCCCTCCACCTGCTGGGTCACCTCGCCGAGCGGCGCGGCCTCCACCAGGGACTCGTAGATCCCGGGGGTTCCGGCGGCGTGCTCGACGCTCAGGCCGGTGGACGCGTTGCCCTGCGGGTCGAGGTCGATCACCATCACCCGGTTGCCGTGCAGGGCGAGCGCCACGGCGAGGTTCACCGCGGTGGTGGTCTTGCCGACGCCGCCCTTCTGATTCGCGATGCCCAGCACCCGGCGCCGGGTGGGGCGCGGCATCAGCACGTCGCCCGAAGGGTTCAGCACCTTCACGGCCCGCTGCGCCTCGCGCGCCAACGGCAGATCGTCATCCCACGGGGACGGCCACTCCTGGGTATCGGAGTCGGCCGCCGGTTCCTCGGTGCGAGCGGTATCGGACTCAATGGCGCGCAGGTCGGCCCCGCGCTGATCCATTGCTTGATCAGGTCGCATCTGTTCTCCGTGTTTCCATGGATTGCCTTGCTGATCTGCTCGATCTCTTAAATCATCGGGACGCGTCGCGGAGCTCAGAACCTCACGGATTCTCTCGCGACTCGCGGATCCCTCTTCACGGTCGTCAGGCACCCCGCCAGACTACGGCCCTTTGATCGCATTTCCCAACACCCACCCCGGGTTTCACGTGAAACATTCTCCCCAGGCGCAAATTCAGACCGAGTGGTACATCCGAATCACCGTGGTGGGGGTCTCGAGCAGCCCCGTGCCGCATCGCACCACCGACACCCGCCGCGCGCCGCGCTTGCCGATCGTCCTCTCGTGCTTGGCGATCTCGTCCGCCGCCGAAGCCCCCTTGATCGCCAGCACCTGGCCGCCCCGCCGCGCCAGCGGCAGGCACCAGTGGGCGAGCTTGTCCAGCGGGGCTAGCGCCCGGGAGGTCACCACGTCCGCCTTGCCGCGGGGGCGCACCTCCTCGGCGCGGGAGCGGACGACCTCCACGTTCGAAAGCTCGAGCCGCTCGATCGCCTCCTCCAGGAAGGTGGTGCGCCGCTCCATCGGCTCCACCAGCGTGATCCAGAGATCCGGCCGGACGATCGCCAGCGGGATCCCCGGAAGCCCGGCCCCGGACCCGATGTCGAGGACGTCGGCGGAGGGGTCGATCAGCTCGGCGATCACGGCGCAGTTCAGGATGTGGCGGTCCCAGAGCCGGTCGGACTCGCGCGGGCCGATCAGGCCGCGCCGCACGCCCTCGGTGGCGAGCAGCTCCGCGTAGCGCTCGGCCAGCGGCAATTGGGTGGAAAAAACGGCGGCGGCCGATTCAGCCGCCGCCGTTTCACGTGAAACCTCGCTCATTCCTCGACCGGCCGCACCACGATCCGCCGGTTCGGCTCGGTGCCCTCGGACTCGCTCTCGACGCCCTCGGTGGCGTTGATGATGTCGTGCACGCACTTGCGCTCGAACGCGCTCATCGCCTCCAGGCGCACCATCCGACCGGACTCCAGCACCTTGGTCGCCGTGCGCTCCGCGAGCTCGCCGAGCTCCTTGCGGCGGTTCGCCCGGAATCCACCCACGTCCAACATCAGTCGGGAGTGGGCTCCCGTCTGCCGGTAGATCGCCAGCCGCGCCAGCTCCTGCAGGGATTCCAGGGTCGCCCCGTTGGGACCGATCAACTTGCCGAGGCCCTTGCCCACGATCTCGACCACGGGACGGTCGCCCGCGGTGAGCTCGTCGATGTCACCGTCGCTGTCGATGATGTCCAGAAAACCCTCGAGGTAGTCCGCCGCGATCTCGCTCTCGGCAAACAGGTCGTCGGTGCTCACGGCGTTCTCGTCCGTCTCTGGGGCTGTCGAGGTCTCCGCTTCACTTATTGGCGCCACGTGTGGCACCCCCCTTCTTTCTGTTCGATGGTTTCGCGCCCGGCTTGGGGGCCTGCGACGCCTTGGCCTTCGCCTGCTCTTGTTTCCGCTTGAGTTCCTGCGCGGCCTTGGAGGCGCCCTCCTGCTTGGCCTTCGCCGGCTTCGCCCCGACCTTGGGGGCCGAGGCCTTGGCGCGCTCCTGCTTCTCGCGCATTTGCTCGTCGTACTTCTTGGTGCCGCGCTTGGCGGTGATGCCGCCGGTGGCGTCCGTGTTCGCCTTTGGCGGCGGGTACTTGCGCAGCACCCAAATCTGCTGTCCCAGCGAGAAGGAGTTGTTGACCACCCAGTACAGGATCACGCCGCTGGGGAAGATGCCGCCGGAGAACAGCAGCATGAACGGGATGCCGTAGAGCATCAGCTTCTGGATCATCCGCTGCTGCGGGTCGGCGTTCCATCCCGTCTTCAGGATCATCTGGCGGGAGGTGAGGAAGGTGGTCGCGATCATCAGCGCGACCAGGATGCCCGTCACGATCTTCAC
>NZ_DASQPW010000152.1:0-2554 GCF_035643755.1 Stackebrandtia sp.
AAGGAATAGAGTCGAGGCAACAGGAGGCTTCGACACCAAGGGGGCGCGATTCATGATTCACTCGATCGCCGCGACCGTCGTCACCACCGCCTTCGCATCGGCGGGGGCGGCGACGATCGTCAACCAGATGGCCACCGACAGGTGGCGCAGGACCAAACGCCTGTTCGCCCGCCTGCTCGGCGGCGGGGACGCCACCCGGGGCGCCGCCGCCGAGGCCGAACTGGACGCCTACGCGCTGCTGGTGGAGCGCGCGTCCGACGCCGAGCAGCCCGAGCTGCGCGCCGCCCTGATGCCGGTGCTGCGGATCCGGCTGGAGGGCCTGCTCGCCGAGCAGCCCGGCGCGGCGGCCGAACTCAAGGCGCTGTTGGCCCGGCTCGACGTGTCGGTGGAGGCCGCGGCGCACCAGGAGGAGGCGGCCGAGGAGTTCGCCGCCCGCGCGCCCGAACTCGACGCCCTGGTCCGTCAGGCGGGCAGCCCCGAATCCTCCGCCGCCCGCGCCACCACCCTCAACCGGCTCGGCGGCGTGCGGTGGCGGCTGGGCGACTTCGCCGCGGCCGTCAAGTACTACCGGCTCGCCCTGATCCTGGCCCGCCGCGAGGGCGACCGCCACGGCGAGGGCCACGCCCTCAACAACCTGGGCACCGCCTATGACCACCTGGGACAGTACGGCGAGGCGCAGGCCGTGTGCCAGCAGGCGCTGGAGATCCACCGCGCCACCGGCGACACCCACGCCGAGGCGCTCACCCTGTCCAATCTGGGCGCGATCCACGAGCACCTCGACGCCGACGTCGACGCCGAGTCCTTTTACCGACAGGCCCTGGAACTGCACCGCCGCACCGACGACCGCTTCTGCGTGGCCCTGGTGCTGGGCCGCCTGGGCGCCCTGCACCACCGACTCGGTGACCTCGCCGCGGCCGAGGAGGCCCGGCGCCGGGCCCTGGACATCTGCCGCGAGCTGGGCGACCGCGAGACGGAGGTCGACCTGCTCAACGGCCAGGCGGAAACGTTGTGCGCCATGGGCAGCCTCCACCGATCCATGGTCGTGCATGCCCGCGCCCTCACCCTGGCGGGCCGCCTCGGCGACGTCCGCGAGCAGGCCCGCGCCCACCACGGCATCGCGGGTCTGTTGTCCCTCAAGGGGGACGGCCCCGGCGCCCGCACCCACTGGTACCGCGCCTGGCGCATCTTCACCGACCTGGACGACCCCCGCGCCGCCGAGGCCCGCGCCGGCCTCGACGCGATTACCCGAACCGAGGATTGAACGACGACGATGGTGGGTAGTGGTTCACCATGGATTTCATTTTGTGGATAATCGCCGTGATCCTGGTGGTCGCGGGAATCGTGGCCATCTTCAGAAGCCGCGTCCTGTGGGGAATCGTCCTCATCGTGGTCGGACTGCTCGTCGGTCCCGGCGGCGTCAGCATCTTCACTTAAGACACCGCGGCGGCGGCCGTCAGGACCCGGGCCACCGGGTCCAGGGTCGCCGTCGTTCCGAAGGGGACGGTGCGCGGGTTGTCGCCGTGTCCGATGGGGATGCCGCCCAGCACGGGGACGTCGAGGTCGGCGAGGCGGTCGCGCAGCGTGTCCACGACGCCCCAGT
This sequence comes from Stackebrandtia sp., assembly GCF_035643755.1. Classification (NCBI taxonomy): domain Bacteria; kingdom Bacillati; phylum Actinomycetota; class Actinomycetes; order Glycomycetales; family Glycomycetaceae; genus Stackebrandtia; species Stackebrandtia sp. The sequence goes on from NZ_DASQPW010000152.1 coordinate 1,601, forward strand.
CCCAGTCGTCGTCTCCGCAGGAGGTGAATTGGCCCAGCGCGATCCCGGCGATGCCGTCGAGGGTTCCGGAGCGGCGCAGCTGCGTGAGGATGCGGTCGACGCGGTAGGGCTCCTCGTTGATCTCCTCGCAGAACACGATGGCGCCGCGGTAGTCGGGGCAGGTGGGCGTGCCGACCGCGTCGACCAGCAGCGACAGGTTGCCGCCCAGGAGGCGCCCGGTGACGGGCGCGTCGCCGCGGGTCAGCGCCGCCGACGGCTCGGCGGCGTCGGGCGTGAGGACGACGGGTTCGGTGGTCATCACCGCCGCGCGCAGGCTGTCGCCGACGACGGGGTCGAGGCCGTCCTTGCCGAAGGTGATCACGACGGGGCCGTGCACCGACGTGACTCCCGAGTGGACGTACAGCCCGCAGAACAGCGCGGTGATGTCGCTGTAGCCCACCACGATCTTGGGATCGCTGGCCGCCGCGGCGAAGTCGACGCGATCCACCATTCGCGACAGTCCGTAACCGCCGCGGGCGCAGAAGATCCCGCGGACGGCGGGGTCGCGCAGCGCCGCGTTCAGCTCGGCCAGGCGGGTCTCGTCGTCGCCGGCGAGGTAGCCGTGCACGTCGAAGGCGCGCGGCGACACCCGCACCCGCAGCCCCCAGCCCTCCAGCAGGGCCACGCCGCGGCGGACCTGCTCGGGCTTGGGCGGGCCGGACGGCGACAGCACGGCCACCGGGTCGCCGGGTCGCAGGGCGCGGGGGCGCAGTGGGTTCGGGGTCACGGTCGGCGATCCTAACGGGTGGCGAACCCGGTTGACTACTCTCGACACCGTGGCAACGATTTTGGTGATCGAGAACGCGCCCACCTGGCACCTGGGGCGGCTGGCGGACTGGCTGGCCGATGCCGGTGCCGACGTCGACGTGGTCCGCCCGCCCGACGGCGACGCGGTTCCGTCCGAGGCGTCCGGGC
>NZ_DASQPW010000153.1:0-2318 GCF_035643755.1 Stackebrandtia sp.
GCCGGACGGCCCGACCAGCACGCCGACCGAGACGCCGAGCGCGCCGAGCACCAGGCCGACGGCCTGCAGCCGATAGGGTGTGCGACCGGCCACTGTGCGCAGCGCCCCGGTGCGGAACCACACGACGTATCCGGAAAGGACACCGACGATGGCCAGCGTCGCCGCCCACACGCCGGGAAGGTCGTCGTCCCCGTTCAGGACGCGCGTCAGCGCCACCGTGAAGGCATACGCCAACACGGCGGTAATCATTGCGGCCAGCAGTAAACCGGGTACCCGCGAGCGAGGGGCGAGTAGATGCACGCTTCTAGATTGCCATCTTCATGCACGCATCGCGCATCCAGACGGTCATTTTAGGAATCGACAACCCGGAATGCCCCGTCCGAAGCCGAGGTGGCCATCGACGCGTACGCCCGCAGCGCCACGGTGACCGGTCGGTCGCGATCGGTTGGGGTGTACGGCTTGTCGCGCTTGTCCTCGGCGACGCGCCGGGCGGACAGCTCGTCGTCGCCGACCCGCAACTCGATGCGACGATTCGGAATATCCAAATGGATCTCGTCGCCGTCGTTGACCAGGGCGATGGTGCCGCCCGAGGCCGCCTCCGGCGAGATGTGCCCAATGGACAGTCCCGAGGTGCCGCCGGAGAAGCGGCCGTCGGTGATCAGGGCGCAGGCGGCGCCCAGGCCCTTGCCCTTCAGGAAGGACGTGGGGTGCAGCATCTCCTGCATGCCGGGCCCGCCCCGGGGTCCCTCGTAGCGGATCACCACGACGTCGCCGGCGCTCACCGCGCCGTTGAGGATGCCGGACACGGCGTCCTCCTGGGACTCGAAGACCCGGGCCGGGCCGGAGAAGACCAGCCGGTCGGCGGCCACGCCCGCCGTCTTCACCACGCAGCCGTCGGGAGCCAGGTTGCCGAACAGCACGGCCAGTCCGCCGTCGGCGGAGTAGGCGTGCTCCACCGAGCGGACGCAGCCGTCGGCGGCGTCGGTGTCCAGGCTGGACCAGCGGTTGTCGGTGGAGAACGGCTCCGTGGTGCGGACCCCGCCGGGGGCGGCGTGGTACAGCTCGATCGCCTCGGGCGACGGGTCGGCGGCGCGGATGTCCCAGCGCCCCAGCCACTCGTCCAGCGAGGCCGAGTGGATCGAGGACACGTCGGTGTGCAGCAGCCCCGCGCGGTGCAGCTCCCCCAGGATCGCGGGGATGCCGCCAGCGCGGTGGACGTCCTCCATGTGGTACTTCGGCGAGTTCGGGGCCACCTTGGACAGACACGGCACCCGGCGCGACACCGCGTCGATGTCGGACACCGAGTAGTCGAGCCCGGCCTCGCGGGCGGCGGCCAGCAGGTGCAGCACCGTGTTGGTGGAGCCGCCCATCGCCACGTCCAGCGCCATGGCGTTGTCGAAGGCGTGCGGCGAGGCGACCGAGCGCGGCAGCACCGACGCGTCGTCCGCGTCGTAGTAGCGCCGGGCGATGTCCATGACGACCGAGCCCGCGCGGGTGAACAGCTCGCGGCGGGCGGCGTGGGTGGCCAGGGTGGAACCGTTGCCGGGCAAGGAGAGCCCCATCGCCTCGGTGAGGCAGTTCATCGAGTTGGCGGTGAACATGCCCGAGCATGAACCGCAGGTGGGACACGCGGAGCGCTCGATGGCGTCCAGCGAGTCGTCGGAGACCTTCTCGTCGGCCGAGGCGACCATGGCGTCGATCAGGTCGAGCTTGCGCTGCACCACCCCGTCCACGGCGACGGTCTTGCCCGCCTCCATGGGGCCGCCGGAGACGAACACCGTGGGGATGTTGAGCCGCATGGACGCCAGCAGCATGCCCGGGGTGATCTTGTCGCAGTTGGAGATGCACACCAGGGCGTCGGCGCAGTGCGCGTTGACCATGTACTCCACCGCGTCGGCGATCAGCTCGCGGCTGGGCAGCGAGTAGAGCATCCCGCCGTGGCCCATGGCGATGCCGTCGTCCACGGCGATGGTGTGGAACTCCTTGGAGACCCCGCCGGCGTCCTTGATGGACTCCGCGACGATGTCGCCGAGGTTCTTCAGATGGACGTGGCCGGGGACGAACTGGGTGTAGCTGTTGGCGATGGCGACGATCGGCTTGCCGAAGTCGTCATCGGTCATGCCGGTGGCGCGCCACAGGGCGCGGGCACCGGCCATGGTGCGACCGTGGGTCGAGGTGCGGGAACGCAGAGCTGGCATGCCTCCGAGTCTGCCACTCCCACACTATGGGACGTCGCGTCCCAGTTTCGCGTGTCGGTGCCCGTAGGCGAAGTAGATGACCAGGCCGATCACCAGCCAGCCGACGAACCGCAGCCAGGT
>NZ_DASQPW010000154.1:0-9385 GCF_035643755.1 Stackebrandtia sp.
CAGCGCGGTGAGGCGGACGTGGAACGAAGCGGCTCCGTGACGTCGGACGCGGGACGGCCCGACGTCGACGGGGAGACGCTGGTGGACAACGCTTCCGCGGTGCCCGACGCGGGAGAAAGCACCGAGCCCGCGGCCGTGGCGAATGCTTCGGGCGTCACCGTCCCTTCTACCCGCGGGTCCGATGGGGACGCTTCGGGAGTCACTGGGCTAGCTGCCCGTGAGCCCGATGGAGATGTTGCGGCCGTGGGAGATGCCTCGGGCGTCACCGTCCCCGCTGCCCGCAGGATGGCTGCGAAAACCAACGCGGACGGAATCCTGGGCCGCCTCGATCCCGACCAGCGCGCCGCCGCCTCCGTTCCGAGTGGACCCCTGCTGATCATCGCGGGTCCTGGCACGGGCAAGACCCGCACCCTTACCCACCGCATCGCCCACCTGGTGTCCGAGCGCGGCGTCGATCCAGGCGAGATCCTCGCCATCACCTTCACCCGCCGCGCCGCCGCCGAGATGGCCGAGCGACTGTCCACACTCGCGTCACAGCACGCCGAGGCCCTCACCGTCACCACCTTCCACTCCCTGGGCCTGCGCGTCCTGCGCGAGCAGCACGCCCTGGCGGGACTGCCGCGCGACTTCTCGATCGCCGACCCCGAGCGCCAACTCGCCGTGGCCATCGAGTCCACGGGCGACCCCGCCGAGGCCAAGCGCCTGCTCGCCGAGGGCCGCCGCGACGGCGCCCCCCAGTTCGCCGCCTACCTCGCCGCCCTGCACGACCACGGCCTGGTCGACCTCGACGACCTCATCGCGCTGCCCGTCGCCCTGCTCGACGAACACCCCGACCTGGCCGCCGCCTACCGCGACCGCTGGCGCTGGGTCTTCGTCGACGAGTACCAGGACATCGACGACACCCAGTACCGCCTGCTTCGCCTTTTGGCCCCCGCCAACGGAAACCTCACCGCCATCGGCGACCCCGACCAGGCTATCTACCGTTTCCGCGGCGCCGACGTCGGCTTCTTCCTGCGCTTCGAACAGGACTACACCGACGCCGCCGTCACCCAGCTGTCCCGCAACTACCGCTCGGGCGCCACCATTCTGGAGGGCGCCGTCCAACTCGTCGCACCCACCACATTGGTCACCGACCGCCGCCTCGACCCCGCGGGCGGCCTCCCCGACCTCCCCATCCGCGTCCACGGCGCCGCCAGCGAATCCGCCGAGGCGGCCTTCGTCGCCACCACCGTCGACCACCTGCTCGGCGGCGCCACCTTCACCTCCCGCGACGCCGCCTCCCACGACGCGTCCACCGAGCTGGGCTTCAACGACATCGCCGTCCTCTACCGCACCGACGGCCAGTCCCGCGCCATCGGCGAGGCCCTGACCCGCGCGGGCTTCCCGTACCAAAAGCGGTCCCACGACCGCCTGCGCGACCGACCGGGCGTCGCCGAACTGTTGAACGAACTGCGTTTCGCCGCCGACGCCCCCACCGTCCACAAGCGCCTCCTGCTGGCCGCCGACGCCCTGCGGTCCCGCGAGGGCGCCGATCCGTCCATCCTCGACAGCGCCGTCGACCTGCTCGCCCCGCTGGCCCTGCGCTGCGGCACCGACGCCGACCGCTTCCGCGACGAACTCAGCCTCGGCATCGAGGTCGACACCTGGGACCCCCGCGCCGACCGCATCACCCTGCTCACCCTGCACGCCTCCAAGGGCCTGGAGTTCCCCTGCGTGTTCGTCGTCGGCTGCGAGGACGGCCTACTTCCCTTGCGCTGGGGCGAAACCAGCGACGAGGAGATCGCCGAGGAACGCCGCCTGCTGTTCGTCGGCATGACCCGCGCCCAACGCCACCTCTACCTCAGCCACGCCGCCGAACGCTACCGCCACGGCACCACCCGCGCGGCCACTCGCTCGCCGTTCCTGTCCGATCTGGACCCCCGCCTCACCGAGACCATCGCGGCACCCAAGCCCAAGCGCCCCAAGGCGATCCAGCCGCGGCTGCTCTGAGAACCCGAGGTACCTTGTCGGCGACGTGACCAGTCCGGGCCGCGCCGTCCCAGGCTTGTGGACATGACTGCCCGCCAGTGGATCCGAGGTTGGGCCTGGGTCCTGTCCTCCATAGCGCTCATCGTCGCCATAGGACTGCTCTTGGTACCTCGGTCGGCCGTTTACTTTCGTGACGGCCACGCTCCGTATCACGTTGAAGCCGTGTATACCTCCGATTTGGAGGATTACATCATCTTCACCGACAGGGGCCAACCGTACGGGGATGGGGATGTGGTCAGACTTGGCTGCGGCACCGCGTTTACGACGGGCAAGGACGAATCCAACCGCTACTACCTCGAAGAGGACGGGCCGGCCGCTTGTGCGGAGCTGGAGAAGCCTCGACGCGTCGTTGGCCTGGTCCTCGCGGCCATCGGCGTCATCGGCCTGTTCGTCGCGACCAGACTGTTGCGGGTGCGTGAACCACAGAACTCGTGAGAGGCCGTCACTCGGCTGATCGGGCGGGCATGGCGCCGGGCGGGTGCGATGACGCTACGCTGTTCGAACTCCGACGCCCGACCGATGGGAACCCCCCGACGCCATGTCTTCTCATCCAAAGAAGAAGCGGCCCACCGCGGCCGCCTCGTCGCGGAACCGCAAGGGTAAGAAGCGGATCAACCTCGCCGTCGTGACCGCCATCGGGTTGGTCGCGCTGATCATCGGCGGCATAGTGGCCGCCGTGGTCACCCGAGACGGCGGAGACGACGATCTTTCGCCACCCGAGCTGTCCAGGTACGGGTCGGATACCTCCAAGGTGGACCCCTATCTCGACAAGGTCGGCGCCCAACTGCGAAAACGCAGCGTGTACGTCGACCCCGCGGTGATCGACGACGGCGCCCTTTCCGACGGCCAGGTCGCCGAACTCGAGCGCAAGGCCGCCGACGCGCCCGGGCCCCTGCGGATCGCCGTGCTGCCCGTGGAGCGACTCGAGGCGCCCTTCGACGACGACGGCATCGAATACGAGTCCCCGCCCCTCAACCTCGCCTACGAACCGAGCGAGATGCTGAGCGTCATCGGCCAGAAGGTCGGCAAGCCGGGCACCTACGCGCTGATCATTCACGCCGGCAGCCCCGACAAGGGCCGCACCATGGTGGCGCACCCGTACTTGGGTGCCGAAACGGAAGACAGCGACGTCGACGGGGTCAACAACGCGTTGAAAGAGGTCCACGACTGTTGCACGCCCGATTATCACGACATGCTGGCGCGATTCATCGACGTCAGCGACGAGCGTCCGCTCGGCGGGTGGGCGATCTTCGGGCTGGTCGTCGGCGGCCTGGCCGCGGCCGTAGGGCTGCTGTACTGGTCGGCGCGCGGCCTCGGCTATTCCTTCTACTGGCCCGAATCCCGCTCGGGAGGGGGCGGCCACTCCGACCACCACCAGACCTCGGTGTACACGTCGTCGTCCGACAGCGGCTCCAGCGGTTCGGATTCGGGCGGTGGCTTCAGCTTCTAGCGGGGTCGCCGGACCCCCACGGGGAGACCTACGGCCTTTCCGCCGTGACGAAGTAATAGTCGACCCACCCGTTGCGGTAGATCTTCAACCAGTTGCGCGCCCACGAATCCGCGTACTCGGTCGTGGCGACCCACGCGTCCAGGCCCTCCCACACGTGCGGCCCGATCGACTCCACCCGCACATTCTCAAAGCCCGCCGCCCGCACGTCCTCGGCGAAGGCGTCGACCCGCACGAGCCGATCCACCCCGCTGGCGACGGTGGGAATCAACGACGCCACCCGATCGCGCCCCTCCCAGCTCGGCGCGAAGAACGTCACCAGCGCGAATCGCCCGCCGCCGCTCAACACCCGAAACGCCTCCCGCGCGAACCCCGCGTGGTCGTCGAAGTGTTGCGCCGCCTCGATCGAGTACACCGCGTCCACCGACCCCGCCTCGGCGGGCAGCGCGTCGGCCGCGCCCTGGCGAAACTCCAGCCGCCGCGGCGTCGCCGCCAGCAGCTCGGCGTTGCGCTTTTCGGCCCGCGCCAACTGGTCGGGAGACAGGTCCACCCCGACGATGCTGGCGGGCCCGAACTCCCTGAGCACGGTCGCGGCGCCGACGCCCAGCCCGCACCCGACCTCCAGCAGCCGATCCCCGCCGCCGACGCCGAGGCGCCGCATCGCCTGGCGGTACATCTCGGCCTGGGTGTCGGTGCGCTGCTCCGTCGTCAACGGTCCCTCGGGGTCGAGATCGTCGGGCCAGTAACCGTAGTTGATGAACCCGCCCGAGAAGACGGTCAGCGAGCTGAGGTCCTGGGACCCATACATTGTGGAGCGGCTGTCGTGGGTGTCGCGCGTCTCCTGCGTCATGTTCCCATTGTGGGGCACTCACCCGGGGTGCGGAGCGTTCCACGGCCGCAAACGCGGAATCCACGCGGGCACCGCCCGCCGATACCGACGAAACTCCTCGCCGAACAGCGACTCGAGTTTCGGCTCCTCGTACCACTTGACGAACGCCGCGGGCGGAACCCACATCGCCACCGTGTAGATCAGCATCCCCCAGTGCCCGAAGATCAGCGTCTGCCCCGCCATCGCCAGCAGCAGCGCCACATACATGGGGTTGCGGACGAAGCGATACCACCCGCCCACCACGAGATGCTCGGGCGGCGCGGCGGGCACGGGCGTCCCCGCGCCCTCGCGCACGAATCGCACGAAGGAGTCGATCACCACGACCGCGCCGACCAGCACGAACGCGATCCCGACCGCCCGCAGCGCCCACCACCATGCAGGGAAGCCCACCGACTCCCACCGCGTCAACAGCCACGGGATCAACCCCGCGACGGTGCAGGGCGCGACCAGGAAGAACACCGTGCTGCCCACGGCGGCGGCTGGTTTTCTCATAACCCCAGCGTGGCAAGGATTACCTCGAATGTCAACGCCCGTTGAAATAATCTCGGCATAGATTTATGGGATGAGCACCGACACCGAATGGGTGCCCGACGCCTGCACCCTCCCCACCGCCGAACAACCCCTGCGCATCGCCGCTTTCGGCGACCTCTTCGCCCACCACCTTCGCGACGGCGAACGCCTGTCGCCCACCAGGTTGCGCCTTGCCTTCGATCCCGACGCCCGCGCCGAGCTCGAAAACCTGCTCGCCGCCGAGTCCGACTGCTGCTCCTTCTTCGGCTTCACCATCGGCGACGACGCGGGCGACCTCCGCCTCGACATCGACGTCCCCGCCTCCCAAACCACCGTGCTCGACGGCCTCGCCGCCCAGGCGGGGATCACGGCCTAGTTCGAAAGCACGTCTCGTCGGTTCCATCGACTCTGGACGGTGGCCCCGCCGCGGGCTCTCATGGCCGGGAGTGTCCGAACTTCGGCGACGGTGATCGCTTCGCGGGCAGCATCGGGCCCAAAAGGGATCGAGACGTTGATAAATGGACAACACGATGGCGCCTGGCCTGGTGCCGACGCGGTGTGGTCGCGCCATGGGTCGCCTGGACAATTCGTGAAGTTGGCGGTTGCCGTCGTGCTTTGTGGACTGTTTGCCTGGGCGCCCATCTACGCACTGGTGTCTGGGGAGTACGACCTCAGCGACGGAGAAAGGGCCACCAATGTGGTGGTCGCCGTGGCGTTTTCGGCGTTCACCGTCCTGGGCGCCGCGCTCGTGGTCGCGCTGCCCTATCGCGCGCGAACCCGCCCCGCCGTGGCCATGGATCGCTTCGGCGTGTGGTGGGTGATCGAGCAGCGGGCCACTTTGGTGCCGTGGCACCAGATTCACGCCGTGGGAATCGGGTACATGCTGGGGCCCAGGATCGCGGTGGTGAGGCCCCGCAAGAACTTCGCGCTGGAGGTGTTTCCGCGTGACCCCGGCTTGCCTGGCCGCCCCGAGGGCGCACCGCTTCGGTTTTGGTGGCTAACGGAGGAGGCGCCTCGAGCAGGCGTGCCTCCGACGCGGCTTCGCTATGTGATGCCCGTTGCCATGCCTCGGCGCGGCTTCGAAAGACTCACCAAACACTATGCGCCGCACACCTGGATCGGCGTGTACCGACGTGCGTGGAAGCCGATCGGTTCGGTCATGGGTCGATGAGTCCGAGCCATCCCCAACGGCGTCACCATGACCCCCATCGCGGTTGCCCCGCGTAGCCTCCAGTGCGTGATCATCGCCCGCTCCATCGCCCTGTTCCTGCTGGCCGCCGTCGCCGAGATCGGCGGCGCCTGGCTGATCTGGCAGGGCTGGCGCGAGAGTCGCGGAGTCCTGTGGATCGCGGGCGGGATCATCGCGTTGGGGGCGTACGGGTTTGTGGCGACGTTCCAGCCCGACGCGCACTTTGGACGGATCCTGGCGGCGTACGGCGGGATCTTCGTGGCGGGCTCGCTGGCGTGGGGGATGGTCGTGGACGGGTACCGTCCAGACAGGTGGGACGTGATCGGGGCGGCGATCTGCCTGGTGGGGGTGGCGGTGATCATGTACGTGCCGAGGCATTGACGTCGACGGTCAGTCCTTCGTCGGCCCCACGGGGTCTGGAAGTATCAACCCCTCGGGTACCCCGTCGGGGAAATCGTCGAAGGACGGGGGAGATGTGTACGTGTTCGGAGTGCTCAAATCGACCGTGGCGCCCTTGAAGTGCGCGTATTTGAACCCGACCGAGGGAGACCTGAACGCCGCGTTGTGAAAGGTGACCCTGCCGTCCAGGAACTTCGCGCCAGCGAAGGTGACCGCCGCACCCGTGAACTCGGAGTTGTCGAACTGGACGCTGCTTCCCCCGAACCGCGTGGCTTCGAAGCCCACGGACCCCGCGCTGAAGTCCGAGTTGTCAAACCCCAGCTTCCCTCCTTGCAGCTGCGCGAAGTCAAAGGCGACTGTGCTTCCCGCGAACTCGGCGTTGGTAAGGGCCAGGAAGCCGCTGGTGAGCTCGGAGTTTCTGAAGTCCAGCAGCATGGCGCCGAAATGCCCTTCGTCGAACGAAACCGTGGCGCCACTGAACTTCGCGCCGCTGAAGTCGACGATGACATCACTGAATCGCGTGGCGCGGAAATCGACATGGCCGCTATCGAACGTCGCGTCGTTGAAGGTGACGAACCCACCGCTGAAGCTCGCGTCGTTGAAGCGAACCACTTTCCCCGTGAACCTCGCGCCGTCGAACTTCACCCAGCCGCCGATGATCCTCGCGCCCGACAAGTCTCCACCGTCGATGACGGCCCCCGTGAGATCGAAGATGTGCTCGTGCCAGGTATTGCCGTAGACGGGGACGGCGCGCAGCTTCCAACCAATCGTGTCCATGACGGCGCGTCGGACATGTCGATCCATTGATGCTTCGCGCTCGTTCCTCTCGTACTCGGCGACCTGCTGTGGTGTCGCACCCTCGGGAACGGGTTGTTCAGGCGGCGTATACGGCATCCTCATATAACCACATAGGACGTCGATGCAGTTCTGCCGACCTTCGTCCCAGTCGTCGGCGAGGCTCGCCATCGCGTACACGCCCGCCTGCCGCACCCCCGCTGTGGCGCTGTACAGCTGCTCCGAGGCGGTCACGTACCGCTCGTGAAAGTGCTTAGCGCGTTCCCGCTTCTCGGCCGCCTCGCTAAGCCGCTGCTTTCGGTACGCCACAACGAGAGCCACGGTCGCGCCGATTCCCGCAGTGATCGCCAGGGCCACCTTGATCAGCTCCAACCCTGCGGTGTCCCCGTTCAGTTTTGGCAGGCGCCCGTTGCCGAGCATGAACCAGATCAGCCAGGCCGCCCCCAGCGTCGTGACCGCCGCGATGGCCAGCATCAGCAGCACGTGCCCGAGCATCGACAACCCCGAAACCCAGGACCTCAACCACGAGGGGACCACCGTCCGCGTTCGCCTATCCGCCACGGCTTTCCCGCCGAGTGCCAGTTTCGCCATCACCTACCCATACCGATGCCCGAAGCCCCTGGCAACCACCTAAACGGCCAGACCTCTACTTTGGAAAGATCTTCCACGAGTTCGTGTGGGCGCAGGTCTTCAGCCCGTAGCCTTTCGCGGCCTTGGAGACGTCGTTGACGTAGTCGTCAACCTCGCCCGTCGACATGGCCAGGTACAGATCGCTGCCTGGTGGCAGGTTTTCCCACTCTCCCTTGAGCTTCTTCATGTACTTGATAAGCTCATCGATCTTCTTGATCCACTTTTTCGGCGGGGAGGTCTTCTCGGGGATCTCGAAGGCGTCGACCTGGTGAAGCAGGTTCTTGAGGGTCGATCGGCGCTGGGCGAGGCGCTTCAGGTCTTTGGCGGTCCCGAAGTTCTTTCCGTTGAACTTCAGCTCGTCACCGAATCGCGCGTTGACGCTGGCGCACGCCTGGTCGATATCGTCGATGTAGTCGTCTCTGGTCTGTGCGCACGCGGTCGCGGTGGTGAGTGTGACCAGGGTGAACAAGCCGAGCGCGAGGCGGGAAATCAAGGCCCGCAAGGGTGTGGGCATGGATCACATTGTCACGGCGTGCGCGTGGGACTGGTCTCGCTTGGGGCATGCGTAGCTGTCCGACAGCGCTCTATTCGCTTGTGGATGACGGCTCCATACGCCACCTCGGTAATGTGTCCTGGGTCACTATCCGCGGGGCGATGTCGAGGAGCGCCGATCGGCTCCGTCCTTGGGGTGAAGGGCCGCGAAGGACGCGGTCCCAAATACAGGAGTCAAAAGTGCGAAAGCTGATCGTTCAGCAATGGGTCACCGTCGACAACATCGCCGCCGAGGAAGACGGCGGGCTGAGCTTCGTTTCGGGAGAACCGTTCTCGGACAAGACAAACCCCGCGTTCAAGGAAAAGCTGATGGGCTTCGTCGACTCGGTCGACACGCTCATCCTCGGCGCCAACACCTACGCCCAGGCCAAGGACTACTGGCCGCACGCGGAAGACCAGGGCGAGTACGGCCAGAAGCTCAACAACCTCACCAAGATCGTCGCCTCGTCGAAGCTGGAGGACGCCCCCTGGGGCGACTTCCCCGCCGCGACCGTGACCAGCGACGCCGCCGCCACCATCCGAGAGCTCAAGGAGCAGGACGGCAAGGACATCTGGCTGTGGGGGAGCCTGAAACTCATGCGCTCCCTTCTGGAGGCGGGCGTCGTCGACGTCGTGCAGCTGCTGGTCTGCCCAGCCGTGCGCGGCAAGGGAACCCGCGTCTTCGAGGACAGCCAGGACCTGAAACTCATCGACGGCACGGGGTACGACAATGGCCTGGTGGTGCTGCGTTACGAGATCGTCAAGTAGGGCGCCAATACCAGACGGACAGCTCCGAGCTGTCCGTCTGGTCCGCGGTCGGGGCGGGCACGGACGATCGACAGCGACACGGGTACTAGCTCACTCGCACAGGCAAACCCACGGGCCCGAACATGCCCACCTCCGCGGTGAAGTCGTTAACCGTTGAGCACCAACGATTAACGACGCTTTGAGAGGCATACTTCGATGC
>NZ_DASQPW010000155.1:0-6053 GCF_035643755.1 Stackebrandtia sp.
CCCGGTTCCGCTCCCCGGACCGCCCGCCCCGTCGCCGTCCCCGCCCTCGGAGTCCCTGTCGCGCGGCGCCCGGCGCCCCAGCCCGGTGCCCCGGCCGCGCCACGCCACCTGGGGGCAGCCCGATCCGTCCACCAGTGACTCCACGATGGACATGCCGGCGGTGGGCCGCGACGGCCGTGACAACCTGCCGGTGCTGGCGCCCAAGTCCGAGCTGTCCACCCGCCGTGAGCGCCGCATCGCCTCGCGCGGCGGCAAGGAGTCCGGCGGCATGGGCTCGCTGATCCTGGTGGGCGGCATCGCCGTGGTCGTGATCATCGCCGCGGCGGTGGGCACCATCCTGTTCATCACCAGCGGCGACGACGCGCCCTCGGGCAAGGGCGACGGCGGCAAGGAGGAGTGCAAGCTGTCCCTGTACGGCGTGTCCTGTTTGAACGAACCCGTGTGCTACGACGGCGCCCTGGTCAGCGACGGGACCGATCTGGCCTCGGCCACGGCGGTGTCGTGCGACGGCAAGCACCGCTGGGAGGCCTACGCCAAGGGCCAGCTGCCCGCCGACGTCGACACCCCCACCTACACCGAGGTCGCCAGCGTCGACGCGGTCCGCAAGTCCTGTTTGGACCGTTCGAAGGACGGCCCCCTGCAACACATCCTCGGTGTGGGCGCCAGCGACTGGAACTCCGACGTCCTGCCACCAACCAAAAAGGACTTCACCAAGGGCGACCACTCGTTCTACTGTGTAGCCGAACGCAAGGACGGCAAGGAGAGTACGGAGAGCGTCTTTAAGTAAGGGGCCGCGAAAAACGGCCCCGGCGGACCGTGTGTCCACTGGAGCCGTTTGACGTATGGGTACTCACACGCGGGCGCGGCGGGCGAGTCGCTCCGGGTCGAGGATGATGACGCTCTTGCCGTCCAAACGCAGCCAGCCGCGGCCGGCGAAGTCGGCCAGCGCCTTGTTGACGGTCTCGCGGGACGCGCCCACCAGCTGCGCGAGCTCCTCCTGCGTCAGGTCGTGGGTCACCCGCAGCACGCCGCCGTCGCGGGTGCCGAAGCGGCTTGCCATCTGCAGCAGCGACTTGGCGACCCGGCCGGGCACGTCGGTGAAGATCAGGTCGGCCAGCGCGTCGTTCGTCCGGCGCAGTCTGCGGGCGATGACCCGCAGCAGCTGCTCGGCGATCTCGGGCCGGTTGGTCAGCCAGGGACGCAACGCCGACTTGCCCAGGCGCGCCAGCTTCAGGTCGGTCAGCGCCGTGGCCGTCGCGGTGCGCGGACCGGGGTCGAATATCGCCAGCTCGCCGATCATGTCGGCGGGGCCCATCACCGCCAGCAGGTTCTGACGCCCGTCGGCCGAGCGGCGGCCCAGCTTCACCTTGCCGGACACCACGATGTAGAGGCTGTCGCCCGGCTCGCTTTCGGTGAAGATCGTGTCGCCCTTCTTGATCTCCACCTGCTCCAATTCCTTGGAGAGCGCCTCGACCGCCTCGGGGTCGACCCCCTGGAACAATCCGGCACGGGCCAGTGTCTCTTCCATCCCTGCACACCTCCTGTTAGGGCCCCTGGCGGGCGGCCCTAGTGTATGCCCAATCGATCTTTCTTGGGGCCGGGCTGCGCGAACCTGCGCATTTGTCAGGTGTGGACGATCCATTGGGGTGCTGAAATGCGCAAACGCCCCCGAGTGTCGCTCCCGGGCGGATCGCGCGCCTGGTTAGACAATGTGGTCGTCGCCGTGAAGCGTGTCGGGAGACACAAAGATTGTCGGCCCCCGCCGGCCGACCTGGCCGAAAGGGCGCCGCGATGACCCATCCACCGGCCGAGGACAGGGGCTTCTTCTCCTCGCTCTTCGACCTCTCGTTCGCCCGCTACGTCACGCCCACCGTCATCCAGGTCTACTACGTCGTGGCCCTGGTGGTGCTCGGCCTGATGGTGCTGTTTGGACTGATCGGCTCGCTGGTCGAGATGGCCAACGGCGCACCGATCGTGGGCCTGATCCAGCTGATCGGGGTGCCCGTCGCCGGGCTCGTCTATCTGCTGCTCGTCCGCATGGGACTGGAGCTGGTGTCCACTGTGTTTCGCATGGGGGAGAACATCCAGGCCATGAGGGACAAGATGGACCGCGAGGGCTGAGGTCAGGTACAACCCTTGGTGCCCACCGGATCGGTGGTGTGGCGCCCGGCGTCCATCACCGGCTTCGCCTCGTCCATGGTGAGCGCGTAACCCGTGGACGGGTCGTCGACGGCCGCCGCGAAGATCACGCCGTACACGTCGCCGTCGGGGGAGATCAGCGGGCCGCCGGAGTTGCCCTGGCGCACCTTGGACGCCAGCGAGTACACCTCGCGGGTGACGTTGTCGTCGTTGTAGATGTTGGGGCCGGTCACCTCCCGCTGCTGGCGGACGCGCGCGGCCTCGGCGCGGTACGGCCCGCCCAGCGGGTAACCCAGCACGATGGTGTCCTGGCCGTGCTCGGCGTCGTTCTTCTCCAGGTCGAGCTTCGGGACGTTGAGGCCGGGCACGTACAGCACCGCCAGGTCGCGCTTGTCGTCGAAGACCACGACGCGCGCGTCCAGCTGGCCGCCCGCGGTGTCCACCTTGACCGAGTCGGTGCCCGCCACCACGTGCGCGTTGGTCAGCACCAGCTCGGTGTCGAAGACGAAGCTCGATCCCTCGATGTGGCGGTCGCACTGGGGGGCGTCGCCCTCCACCTTGAGCACCGACTGCTGTTCCCGCTTCACCACGGCCGAGTTGGCCAGCTTCGGGTCCGGCGGCTCCACGGGTTCCTCGTTGGTGGGGTCGATGCCGCTGAACACCTCCGGGAAACCGTTGGTGTTGACCGAATCGCGCAGCGCGTCGTACATGCCCCGGATGGGCCCGGGCATGTTGTCGTCGACCGCGCGCACGATCGCGCTGTTGCGCACCGCCGCGGCCACCCCGGTCAGCCCGGACGAGGCGAGCGGAGCGGCGACCATCCAGGCCACCAGCAGCACCGCCAGCATCGACACGATCGCGCCGCCGAATTCGTCCAGGCGCTTGGCGCCGTCGCGCTTCACCTTGCCGCGCAGCTTCAGCCCCAGCACCGAGGCGCCCCACTGGCCGAGCATCGCGATGCCGAAGACCACGAGCAGCGCGATGACCACCCGGGCGACCGGCGCCGAGGCCAGGTCGACCAGCAGCGGCGCGATCTGGACGCCGATCACGGCGCCGCCGAAGAAGCCCACGAAGCTCAGCGCGCCGACGATGAAGCCCTGGCGGTACCCGTTGATCGCGAACAGCAGCGCGAGCACCACGATGACCATGTCCACCAGAATGCCGCCGTGCACGCGAGCCTCCGATTCGCCGGGATTACACCTTCGCGCCGTTGGCGCAATGCCGTCAAGAGTACGGCTTAGGGGTCGCCGCCATCGAAGTCGGTGATTCGATTCTGGTCCCAGGGGCGCTCCCAGCCGCCGAGCCTCAGCACCACGGCCAGTACCCCGGCGGTGAAGCCCCACACCAGCATGCCGTCAGCGGCGAAGGCCGGACCGATGTAGCCGCTGGGGTGGCGGCAGCGCATCCGGTTGGCCGGATCGGCCAATTCATGTATCGACAAGCGCGAAACCGTGGCGACCTCGGCGGGGTCCACGGCGCTGATCGGGTGCGGGGAGTGCCACCAGGCCAGCACCGGGGTCACCCGGTGGTCGGTGACGCCGATCCACAGCTCCGGCAGCGTGGTCACCACGGTGACCGACGCGGGGTCGAGGCCGATCTCCTCCCTGGCCTCCCGCAGCGCGGTGTCGACTATGGACGCATCGCCGGGCTCGGCGACCCCGCCCGGGAAGCTGGGCTGTCCCGCGTGGTGCCGCAGCGAGCTGGCCCGCTGGGTCAGCACCACGTCGGGCCCGTCGTCGCCGGAGCCCAGCAGGATCAGCACGCCCGCCTCCCGGCCGCCGTCGGCGGGCGGCAGGAACCGGGTGATCGACTCGCCGTCGATCCGCGCCGCCCGATCGGCCAGCGGGTGCCACCACCCCGGCAGCGCCGCGTCGGTGATCGGTCGCACCTGTGTCATTCCCGCACCTTCAAGTACTCGCCGATCGCCGCCTTCAGCTTCTTGGACGTCAGGTCGCTGTCGCGGATCGTGTGAACGGTGACGCCGTCGGCGTTGACCAGGAAGATCGCCGGCAGCGTCGTCAGACCTCGATCATGCATGACCTCGGCGTTCTTGTCGAACACGGACGGGAAGTGCCACCTGGCCTCCTCGGCGAAGGCCAGCGCCGCGCCGCGGTCGTCCTGGCTGTTGACGCCGACAACCCGCAGCCTGTCGCCGAGGTCGCGGTGCGCCGCCTCCAGGGCGGGGGCCTCGGCGCGGCAGGGGCGGCACCACGACGCCCACAGGCTCACCACCAGGGGCTTGCCGCCGGTGGCGCCGAGCCGGTAGTCCTTGCCGCCCGACAGGCAGGGAAGGGAGGCGTCGAAGTCCCGCGCCACCGTCTTGCCGGACGGGTGCGGGCAGGCCACCTTCCAGCCGGAGGCCGGCGCGCCGCCGGAGCCGGTCGGCGAGCCGCCGCCCGAACACCCCGACAGCAGCGCGAGGCACGCGGCGGCCCCGGCCACCCAACGCCACCAGCTCATGCCGCCTCCGCGGCGGCGGCCAGCTCGGCGGCGCGCGGCCCCTTCAGGAGCTTGACGGCGGCGGCCCGGTCGGTCGGACCGACGCCGTACGACGGACACAGCCGGGCCAGCCCGCACGCGCCGCACGCGGGCGCGCGGGCCGCGCAGACCCGGCGTCCGTGGAAGATGATCCGGTGGCTGAACATGGTCCAGTCGGGCTTGGGGATCAGCTCGCGCACCACGAACTCCACCTTCACGGGGTCGGTGAGCTCGGTCCAGCCGAAGCGGCGCACCAGCCGCCCCATGTGGGTGTCCACGGTGATCCCGGGCTGGCCGAAGCCGTCGCCCAGGATGACGTTGGCGGTCTTGCGCCCGATGCCCGGCAGCCGCACCAGTTCGTCCATGGTGTCGGGTACGGCGCCGCCGTGCCGCTCCAGCAGGCCCGAGGCCAGGCCCAGCAGCGAGGCCGCCTTGTTGCGGAAGAACCCGGTGGGGCGGATAAGCTCCTCGAGCTCGGCGCGGTCGGCCGCGGCCATCGCGGCGGGATCGCCGAAGCGCGCGAACAGCGCGGGGGTGGTGGCGTTGACGCGCACGTCGGTGCACTGCGCCGACAGGATCGTGGCCACCGCCAATTGGAAAGGGGTGCCGAAATCGAGCTCGCAGTGAGCATCGGGATGGAGTTCTGCCAGCTTGCGTGCCATGCGCCGGGCACGTCGCTTCAGCGCCAACGGCGTTTCGGAATGCACGACGTCCAGATTACGACGTCGTGTTGGTGTCCCAGGAAGGCTCCTAGCGTACTCTTGTCGATTCAGAGAGTTATACACCCCGATCCGCCTATACACAGAGGGCCGCGACGCGTTACGGTGTCGACGTCAAAACTGTCGTGTGGGGGGCCGCACCGCCAGGAGAGAGCGTGACGCCGATGTGGGAGCCTGCCACCGACATCGAACAGCGCATGCGCGATGCGTTGAGATCAGGCCAGCAAGAAGAGTATTTCCATACTCTCGCGCGTATCGATCTGCTGCTGCCCATCACCGAGGAGACCTCGCCCAGCGTCACCGGTTCCGGTAGCTGGGCGACCTGGGCCACCGAGGAACGCACCCACGTGCTGGCCTTCACCTCGCCCGAGGCGATGCGCCTGTGCCTGCGTTCGCATGCCGGAAATTACCGCCATGTCCGATTTGGAGCATTGGCGGACGCCTGGCCCGACCCGCAGTGGTGGCTGGCGGTCAATCCCGGCACCCCGATCGAGGGATACCTGCCGTCGTGGTTCGTCGGCCAGGTCGCCGCCGGGGACGTGCGGATGCCCGAGCAGCCCCGCCAACAGCAACCGCAGCAGCCCGACGGCTGGGGCGGACCGCCGGCCAACGCGTTCAACGCGGGGCCGGGCGAGCCCTGGGGCTCCGACCCGACGCCGCCGCCCTACGGCGACCGACCCGCCCCTGCCCTGGGGGACAACGGACTTCCGCGCCGCG
>NZ_DASQPW010000156.1:0-8650 GCF_035643755.1 Stackebrandtia sp.
CCGCGCGCTCGACGACCACCGCGCCGACGGCGTCCGCGCCGTCAAGCTGGTGAGCCGCGCGGGGCTCGGGCGGTGCCAGGGACGGATCTGCGGTCCCGTCGTCGCCGCCATCGCGGGGCTCGACCCCGCCGCCTTCGCGCGGCGGCCGATCGCCGCGCCGATACGTCTGTCCGAATTGGACGATGACAACACCCCAGGAGGAACCCCATGACGCCGGAAAGGCTGGACGGCCTCATCGTCGCCACCGCTTTGCCCTATATGGAGCATGCCGCGGCGCCCGCTGGCCTGCGGCCCGATCTGGACGCCTACGCGCGGCACTGCCGTTGGCTGATCGACAACGGCTGCCGCGGCGTGGGGCCCAACGGGTCCCTGGGTGAGTACTCGTCGCTGACCGATGACGAGCGGCGCGCGGTGGCCCGCACCGCGATCGAGGCCGTGGGCGGCGACGGGCTCGTCGTGGTCGGCGTGCACGGCGTCGGCGCCCACCTGGCTCGCGAGTGGGCGCAGCGCGCCGCCGACGACGGGGCCGACGGGGTGCTGTGCCTGCCGCCGACCATGTACCGCGCCAACGATTCCGAGGTGATCCACCATTTCGCGCAGGTGGCGTCGGTGGGGCTTCCCGTCATGGTCTACAACAACCCGATCGACACCAAGGTGGACCTGACTCCGCGGCTGCTCGCCGAGATCGCGCGGATCGACAACGTCGTCGCGGTCAAGGAGTTCTCGGGGGACGTCAGAAGGGTGCTGGAGATCCGGGAGCACGCCCCCGATCTCGCGCTGGTCGCCGGGGCCGATGACGTGGTGCTGGAGTCGATCCTCATGGGCGCCACGGGCTGGTTCGCGGGGTTCCCCAATGTGTTCCCCGCCGAGTCAGCGCGGCTGCTCGACCTGGCCCGCCGGGGCAGGGTTGCCGAGGCCCGCGCCCTGTACGAGCCGCTGGTGGCGGCGTTTCGCTGGGACTCGCGGGTGGAGTTCGTCCAGGCCATCAAGCGCGGCATGGACCTCGTGGGCCGCTTCGGCGGCCCCTGCCGCCCGCCGCGCGGCCCGCTGTCGCCTCAGAAGCTCGAGGCGCTGGACGCCGACATGCGTCGCGCCATGGATTACTTGCACGCCAACCAATCGGAGGGTTGACCATGCGCGCGTCCCGATACTTCTCGGCCGTCGACTCCCACACCGAGGGCATGCCGACCCGCGTCATCACCGGCGGCGTGGGCACGATTCCGGGCGACACCATGGCCGAGCGCCGCCGCCACTTCGTCGAGCGCATGGACGACGTGCGTCGGCTGCTGGTCAACGAGCCGCGCGGACACGCCGCCATGAGCGGCGCCATCCTGCAGCCCGCCACGCGCGCCGACGCCGACTGGGGCGTGCTGTTCATCGAGGTATCGGGATGCCTGCCGATGTGCGGGCACGGGACCATCGGCGTGGCAACGGTTCTGGTGGAGTGCGGGATGGTACCGGTGACGGAGCCCACCACAGTGGTCAATCTCGACACGCCCGCCGGGCTGGTCACCGCCGAGGTGGCGGTAGAGTCCGGTCATGCGACCTCAGCGAAGATCGCCAACGTGCCGTCCTTCGCGCTGGAGCTGGACGCCGGCGTCGACGTCGACGGCATCGGCCGGGTCCGCTACGACATGGCCTACGGCGGCAACTTCTACCCGATCCTGCCGATCGACGCCCTCGGCATCGGCTTCGATCGCGCGGCAAAGGATCGCATGCTCGGTGCGGGGATGGCCATCATGGAGGCGATCAACGCCCACAACCGCCCCGTGCACCCGGCCGACTCCCGCGTCGCTGGCTGCAAGCACGTCCAGCTCATCGCTCCGGGCGGTCCCGATTCCCACGCCCGCAACGCCATGGTGATCCACCCGGGCTGGTTCGACCGCTCCCCCTGCGGCACCGGCACCTCGGCGCGCATGGCGCAGCTGCACGCCCGCGGCGAGCTGGCCCTCCACGAGCCCTTCGTCAACGAGTCGCTGCTGGGCACCCGCTTCACCGGCGAGCTCATCGCCGAGGCCACCGTGGGCGACGTGCCCGCGGTGCTACCGACGGTGTCCGGGCGCGCCTGGATCACCGGCATGGGCCAGTATCTGCTCGACCCGACCGACCCGTTCCCCACCGGGTTCACCCTGTAGACCATCCGCGAAAGGACGCATCAATGTCCACAGTGATCAGCACGGATCCGCGCACCGGCGACAGCTTCGGCGAACCCTTCCCGCCCACGCCCACCGCCAAGGTCGCCGCCTGGGCGGCCGAGGCCGCCGCGGTGGCCGCCGACCTCGACGCGCGCGGCCGGGCGTTTCGGGCGGGACTGTTGCGCGGCGTCGCCGACGCCCTGGAGGCGAGCCGCGCCGACATCGTGGCCGTCGCCGACGCCGAGACCGGCATCGGACAGGCCCGGCTGGGGGGCGAGCTGACCCGCACCGTCTACCAGGCGCGGCTGTTCGCCGAGGTGCTGGACGAGGCGTCCTATCTGGAGGCGGCGATCGACCACGCGGGACAGACGCCGCTGGGTCCCGGGCCCGACCTGCGCCGCATGCTGGTGCCGCTGGGTCCCGTGGCGGTGTTCGGCGCCAGCAACTTCCCGCTGGCCTTCTCGGTGCCCGGCGGCGACACGGTGTCGGCGCTGGCCGCCGGGTGCCCGGTGATCCTCAAGGCCCACGAGTCCCACCCCGCGACCTCGCGTCTCGCCTTCGAGGTGATGGGCCGGGCGATCGCCGACGCCGGGGCCGATCCCCGGGTGCTGCACCTGGTGTACGGGCGCGAGGCGGGGACCGCCCTGGTGGCCGACCCCCACATCACCGCGGTCGGCTTCACCGGTTCGCTGGGTGCCGGGCGCGCCCTGATGGACGTCATCGACAAGCGACCCGAGCCGATCCCCTTCTACGGCGAGCTTTCCAGCCTCAACCCGATCGTGGTGACCGCCTCGGCGCTGCGGTCGCGCGCGGCGGACATCGCCCGGGGTCTGGTGAACTCCTTCACCTTCGGCGCCGGGCAGCTGTGCACCAAGCCGGGGCTGGTGTTCGTGCCCGGCGGCGACGCGGGCGACGACTTCGCGGCCGCCGTGGCGGAACTGGCGGGCGCGGCCGAGGCGGGCGTGGCGCTCAACGCGGGCATCGCCGCGTCCTACGCCAGCATCTCCGCGGACCTGTCCACGGCGGACGCGGCGTCGGTGGCCGCCGACGGCGGCGCTGCCCCGCGCGACGGCTTTTGGATGAGCCCCAAGGTATTGAGCGTCGGCGCCGACAAGCTCACCGCCGAGCTCACGGGCGAGTGCTTCGGGCCGTTGACGATCCTGGCCCGCTACCGCGACGCGTCCGAACTGGACGGCGCGATCGACGCGCTGCCGTCGTCCCTCACCGCGACCATCCACGCCGAGCCCGACGACTCGGCCGCCGTCGCCGAGCTGTCGCAACGCTTGCGCGCCAAGGCCGGCCGCGTCATCTACGACGGCTTCCCCACCGGTGTGCGGGTCGCCTGGGCCCAGACCCACGGCGGGCCCTGGCCCGCGACCAACAGCGCGCACACCTCCGTGGGAGCGAGCGCGATCCGCCGCTTCCTGCGCCCCGTCACCTGGCAGGACGCGCCGGAGTTCGTGCTGCCGCCGGAGCTGCGCGACGCGGCCGTCGACATCCCGCGCCGCGTCGACGGGCGCCTGGTGCTGCCGGGCTAGCCGTCACCGCGGCTTGCCGGGCGTCAGCAGGCCGCGGTGGAACGCCTCGGCGACGGCCGCGGCGCGGTCGGAGACGCCGAGCTTGGTGTAGATGTGCAGCAGGTGGGTCTTGACGGTGGCCTCGCTGATGAACAGCTTCGCCGCGACCTCCCGATTGGAGTTGCCGGCGGCCACCAGCTCCAGGACCTCGCGCTCGCGCTGGCTGATCGGTTCCTCCCCGCCCGGCGTGCGCACCCGGTGCATCAGCCGCGACGCCACCGACGGCGCCAGCACCGACGCCCCGGTGGCGGCCGCGCGCACCGCCTTGAGCAGGTCCTCGCGGGGCGCGTCCTTCAGCAGGTAGCCGGTGGCGCCCGCCTCGATCGCGGGGAGCACGTAGCTGTCGGTGTCGTACGTGGTCAACACCAGCACCCGGGAGGCGACGCCGAGGCGCTTCAGCTCGGTGATGGCGGCCAGCCCGTCGGTGCCGGGCATTCGCAGGTCCATCAGGATGACGTCCGGGGTCAGGGCGCGGGCCATGCGCACGGCCTCGGCGCCGTCGCTCGCCTCCCCCAGCACCTCGAAGCCCTCGGTGGCGGCGAACATGCCGCTGAGGCCGTCGCGGACGATCGGGTGGTCGTCGGCGATCAGCAGCCGGATCACCGGGTCGTCGGCATTCATGGCGTCGCCTCCAGGGTCGCGGCCGGGACGATGGCGGAGATCGCCGTGCCCGTTCCCGGCTCGGATTCTATGGTCAGTGTTCCCGACACCGCCTCGATGCGTTGGCGCATCGCGATCAGCCCGAAGCCACCGCCGTCGTCGACAGGGGTCGGCTCGGCGAAGCCGCGTCCGTCGTCGCGCACGTCCAGCACCACCTCGTTGTCCAGGTAGGACAGGGTGAGGCCCACGCGACCGGCGCGGGCGTGCTTGGCCGCGTTGGCCAGCCCCTCCTGGGCGGTGCGCAGCAGCGCGTCCTCGATGCCGGGTGCGATCGGGCGTTCGGTGCCGGTGACGGTCACCTGGGCGTTGACGCCGTTGATCGCCGACCAGCGCCGGGCCACATCGGACAACGCGTCCCCCAGTCTCGCCTCCCGCAAGGCTTCGGGACGCAGCGCCCGCACCGAGCGGCGCGCCTCGGTGAGGCTTTCGCGGGCCAGGTCGGTGGCGGCGTCCAGGTGGCGGCGGTGCTCGGTGGTCTCGGCGGCCTGGTCGGCGGCCTGGAGCTGGGTGATGATGCCGGTCAGCCCCTGGGCCAGGGTGTCGTGGATCTCGCGGGCCATGCGTTGGCGCTCGTCCAGGACCCCGGCCTGGCGCGCCTGGGCGAGCAGTCGCTCGTGCAGTCCGGCGTTTTCGGCCAGGCTGGCCTCGAGCCTGCGGTTGGTCTCGGCGAGTTGTGTCATCATCCGCTGGCGTTCCTGGTCCAGTGCCGCGTTGCGCCATAGGAACCAGGCGAAGAAGCACATCGGAATGGCGTTGGCGGCCAGCACCGCCGCGAATGTCAGGACGCCGAAGGCAGTGTGGGTGTCCACGTTGCTGCCCTGCGAGGTGCCCGACACCACCGCCACGCCGGTGACCCCCGCCAGGACGGTGGGCCAGTTCAGCAGGCGGAAGGTCAGCACGTAGGCGGGGACCGCGAACACCCCGAACCAGGGCGCCCGCAGCACCAGGATGAACCAGACGATGACCAGCCCGGCGATGTAGACGGCCATCAGGTGAGGGCGCCGGCGCCAGGCCGGTCTCAGCGACACCATCACCAGCGTCCACACGGCGATCACGACGCACAGGCCGAGATCGGTGAGCAGCGCGGCCGGCTGGTGGTGTTTTTGCACCGCGGTGAAGCCGGCCAGCAGCGCCAGCACCGGGTAGGGCAGGGCCAGGACCAGCGGTGACCACCGGTTGTTGCGCTCCGCCCAGGATGGGTGTGTCGTCAGGGTGCGCACCTGGTGTCCTCTCGCGATTCGGTCGTCCGGCGAGTCAATCTAGTCGGCGACGGTCACTTGGCGGCGAACGCTTCGCGCAGCCGCCTGCCGTTGACGAGCGCCACGACGCCGATGAGCATCAGCCCGCAGACGCCCTGTTCGATCCGCATCCACACCGGGAACAGCCCGGGGATGGAGATGACCACCGCGATCGCGACCACCATGACGGCGGAGACGATGCGCAGCCGCAGGAACATCGCGCGGCCGCCGCGGGCGGCCTTCACGGCGAACAGGGTCGTCACGACGGCGCTGAGCGCGACGATGCTGCCGCGCACCCATACGGCGTCGGTGACGATGGTGCGGTGGTGGCGCATCGCGACGGCGAAGGCCATGGTCAGCACGCTCAGCGTCAGGTATCCCAGGGACAGCGCCTTCACGGTGCGAAGCGTCTGGCGGATTCCGGGGGCGCCGAGGCGCGCCTCGGTCACGGTATTGCTGGTCACTTCGAGTCCTCATTCTACTGTGGCGTGTGTCGCGATCCCTTGTGGTTTCGCTGTATCCAGACTCCTCGATATCCCACGTCGTCGCATCAACCACGCCGCTACCGCGCGGGCGGCGCGGGGTGGATCGTTCCCATCCACCGATCGGTTGATCGGGACCGTGCTAGCATTTGGTCATTCGCCCAAGTCGAATGTCCAAGGAGACGCGCATGGCACCCGAGACCTCGGCCGAACGCGGCCGCCACGTGCGGGAACGCCTGCTCGCCGCGGCCGCCGAGCTGATCGCCGAGCGAGGCTGGACGGCCGTGAGCACCCGCGTCCTCGCCGAGCGAGCCGGGGTGCGACCGGGGCTGGTGCACTACCACTTCGCGTCCCTGCAGGACCTGTTGCGCCAGGCCGCCGTCGCCGCGATGGGCAGGGTGGTCGCCGAGACCTCGCCGCCGTCCGAGGGCGTCGACGATCCCGCGGCCGTCCTCGACGCCCTGACGTCCGCATTGGACGCCTACGAAGGGCGCGATCCCACCTCGCTGCTGTTCATCGAGACCTACCTCGCGTCCACACGCGACCCCGAGCTGCGGGAGCTGATCGCCGCCATGCTCAACGACTTCCGCCACGGCGTGGCCGAGGTGCTGCGCGGCTCGGGCGTCGCCGAGCCCGAGGCCACCGCCGTGGTGCTGGTCGCGGCGCTCGACGGCTACCTGCTGCACAAGGCGCTGGACGTCTCCACCTCGACCGCCGCCGTCAAGACGGTGCTGCGGCGCCTGGTCCCCACCCCATCCCGCTAGGAAGGCAAACCCATGAAGGCAATCATCTGCGGCGCCGGCATCACCGGCCTGGCCGCGGCCAACCGGCTGTCGGACATCGGCTGGGAGGTCGTCGTCGTCGAAAAGGCGCCCGGTCCCCGACCCCAGGGTTACATGATCGACTTCTTCGGCCCCGGATTCGAAGCCACCCAACACATGGGGCTGCAATCGCGGGTCAGGGAACTCGGCTACCACGTGAAGACGTTCGCCTATGTGGACGAGGAGGGCAGGACGCGGGCCTCCGTCGACTACACGCGGTTCGCCAAGGTCCTGGAGGGACACATCGTCAGCATCCTGCGTCCCGACATCGAACTGGCGCTGCGGGAGTCCGTCGAGGACAGTGTGGACCTGCGCTACGGCACCCGCATCGAGACCATCGCCAACTCCGCCGACGGCGTGCGGGTCGGGCTGACCGACGGCACCACCGTCGACGGCGACCTCCTGATCGGCGCCGACGGCATCCACTCCCAGACCCGCGACCAGGTCTTCGGGCCCGAGAGCGATTACCTGCGCTATCTCGGTTTCCACACCGGTGCGTACATATTCGACGATCCCGAGATCCACCAGCTGGTCGGCGACGGCTTCTACCTCACCGACACCGTGGACAAGCAGATGGGCTTCTACGGGTTGCGCGGCACCAAGGTCGCGGTCTTCACCGTCCACCGCACCGACGACCCCGCGCTGCCCGCCGACTCCCAGGCGGCGGTCCGCGACGCCTACCGCGACCTCGGCTGGATCGCGCAGAAGGCCCTGGCGGCGTGCCCGGGCTCCCACGAGGTCTACTACGACCAGGTGGCCCAGATCGAGATGCCACAGTGGATCGACAAGCGGGTCGTCCTGCTGGGAGACTCCTCGTACGCGGTGTCGCTGATGGCCGGGCAGGGCGCATCGCTGGGCATCGCCGGCGCGTACGTGATGGCGCGGCTCATCGACTCCACGCCCGACCTCGACGCGGCCCTGGCGCGCTTCCAGGAGCGCTGGCACCCGGTGGTCACCGAGCGCCAGCGGGTCGCGCGCCGCGGGATCTCCTGGTTCCTTCCCCACTCCCCCAGCCAGTTGACGATGCGGCGCTGGGCCATCAAGGCGATGAAGCTGCCCGGGCTGGACCGCTATCTCGGCAAGGCGTTCCTCGGCAAGTCCCACGTCTCGGTCCAGAGCCTCTCGGAGGCTTGACAGTCGCCGCCTTCGCGTGTATAAAACCAGTTGGTTATATAACGCGAAGGTAATCGACATGACCCCGACCGACACACTCACCTCGACATTCGCCGCGCTCGCCGACCCCACGCGCCGCGCCATCCTGGCCCGACTCGCCGACGGCGAGGCCACGGTCACCGAGCTCACCCGTCCCCTGGCCATCAGCCAGCCCGCCGTTTCCAAGCACCTGCGGGTGCTGGAGCGCGCGGGCCTGGTGCGTCGCGGCCGCGACGCGCAGCGCCGCCCCTGCCACCTGGTGGCCGAGCCGCTCAAGGCGGCCACCGACTGGCTGGCCGAGTACCGCGACTACTGGGAGTCCAGCTACCAACGGCTGGACGACCTGCTCGACGAGCTGCGCGGGGGCGAATCGTGACCGCCGCGGGCCTGCGGGTCGTCGCCTCGGGGCGGCGCGACCTCGTCCTGACCCGCGGCTTCGCCGCGCCGCCGTCGGCCGTCTTCGCCGCCCTCACCCGCCCGGACCTGCTGCGCCGCTGGCACGGCGCGCGCGGCTGGAACCTCACCGCGTGCGAGGTCGACCTGCGGCCGGGCGGCGCGTGGCGGTTCGTCTCCTCCGGTCCCGGC
>NZ_DASQPW010000157.1:0-16970 GCF_035643755.1 Stackebrandtia sp.
GGCCACTTCGGCGACGGTGGCCGGGAGGCGCAGGGCGCCGTCGGGTCCCCACACCAGGGCCAGCGCGCGCAGCCGGGCGATCACGCCGGGCACCGGCGCCAGGTCCTGGGTCAGGGTCGCCAGCCGGTCCACCGAGGTCACGGGGCCGCCGTCGTCCTCGGTGGCCACCAGCCGCAGGCCGTCCAGCACCCGCAGCGACAGCTCGTCCACAGTGTCCAGGGCCCGCGACACCGACAGCGAGGTGCGGGCCCGATCCGCCAGGGCGCCCAGATGAGCGGGGGCGGGTACGGCCAGATCCGGGCGCCGGCGCAACAGCTCAGCCAGTGCCTCGTCGTCGAAGGACCGCAGCGTCCCGGTGAGGGACGGCGGTGCCGCGGATCGTGTGGCCATCGGCTCCAACGTTACGTCGATGGGGCGACGCCGCGGCCGGATGGGAGCGCGCGCATCCCGCCCGACGGCGTGAGACACTAGCTCCCATGACGGATACTCGGCGCACCCGCATCAAGCCGGTCAAGGACGGCAAGCTGCCCATCAGCGAACTCACCTCGCCCGTGACCGCCGCCGGTTCGCCCTTCGGCGTCGACCAGACGTTCCCGCTGCCGGTCGACCAGCTGGACTACGAGCACTCCGAGCCGGTGCCGACCCGACAGCGCTGAGCCGCACCACATCCGACGAAACGCCGATGCCCACGATGGACGTCGGCGTTTGGATTGCCCCCAGACAGAGGAATGGCCCGCTGGAGGGGGGGATTCCAGCGGGCCATATACAGGGGCCCGGCTCCGGGGGGGATGACGAGCCGGGCCCGCCCAGCGGCTACGGGGGGAGGCAACCGCTGAGGTCTCAACGACACCGGCGCCGAAGGGAGGAAAAGCGCCGTGAGCCGTATGGGATCAAGCATGCCTGATCCATTTCACATCGTCCACACCTGGAGACAAGAACCACGGTATGTGACCGGTTGATACCCGTGAGCTGCTTGGGGTCGCGGTACTAGACTCGGGCCGCATGAGCCAACCCACGGCGACCGGTGCGGCGTTCTTCGATCTGGACAAGACGATGATCGCCAAGTCGAGCGCGCTGGCCTTCGGTCGCCCGCTCTATCACGGTGGCCTGATGGCGCGGCGCGACGTGTTGAAGGCCGCCTACGCCCAGCTGGCGTATCTCATCGCGGGCGCCGACGAGGACCAGATGGCGCGCACCCGCGACTATCTGGCCCAGCTGTGCCGGGGCTGGCAGGTGGAGCAGGTCAGCCAGATCGTCGCCGAGACGCTCGGCGAGCTGATCGATCCGTACATCTACGCCGAGGCGGTCGCCCTGGTCGCCGAGCACCGCTCGGCCGGGCGCGACATCGTGCTGGTGTCGGCGTCGGGCGAGGAGATGGTGCGCCCCATCGGCCGGTTGTTGGGCATCGACAACGTCATCGCCACCCGAATGGTGATTGAGGACGGACGCTACAGCGGCGAGATCGCCTTCTACGCCGCCGGACCGGGCAAGGCCGAGGCCATGGGGCGCTTCGCCGCCGAGCACGGCTACGACCTCAAGGATTGTTACGCCTACTCCGATTCCGTCTCCGACGTGCCGATGCTGGAGGCCGTGGGCCACCCGACCGCGGTGAACGCCGACCGGGGGCTGCGCAAGCTGGCCCTGGAACGCGGCTGGCCGATACTGAGCTTCAAGCACCCGGTGTCGTTGCGGCGCAGGGTGGCGGCGCTGCGGCACCGGCCCGCGGTGCCGGCCACGGTGGTGGCCGTCGGGGTGGGCGCGGCGATCGCGGCGGGGCTGATCTGGTACTCCCGCAAGAAGAAGCGCCGCGCCGCGCGGGCCTGAGCGCGACCCGCGCGGCGCGCGGGAGTCCTATTCGAACATCGCGCCGAAGCGGCCCACCATGAGGTCGGCGCCCTTCATCTCGGAGGTCCAGGCGGCGTCCTGCATGCCCATGCCGTCGATGTAGGAGGCGCCTCCCTTGGGACCCAAGGGAAGGACGATGCCGTCGCCGTTGGGGGCCTCGAGGCGGGTGAGCTCGCCGCCGTTGAGGCGGGCCTGGATGTTGGACGCGGCGATGCGGCCGTGGTCGCCGGCGGCCTTGGCGGTGTCGCGGCCCGGCGTGGCGGCCAGGTCGCCGATGGCGAAGACGTTGTCGAAGCCGTCGATCGTCAGGTGCTCGGTGACGGCGATGCGGCCGTTGTCTCCGCGGGCGGCGGCCAGCTCGTCGGACAGGTAGGCGGTGTCGGGAGCGCCTCCGTAGCAACGGAACCAGATGTCGGCGGTCAGGGCGCGGCCGTCGGTGGTGGTGGCGTCGAATGTGGAGGCCGTGCCCGCGGGGGCGGGCGGCTCATCGGTCAGGCGGGTGCCCAGGACCAGGTCGATGCCGCGCTCGGCGAGCTGGCGGCGCAGCTCGGTGCGGAACTCGTCGGCGAAGAGGCCGGACAGGATGTCGTCGGCGGGGTCCACAATGGTGATCTTCTTGTCGGGCCACACCTCGGAGATCTCGCCGGCCAGTTCCAATCCGACGGCACCGGCGCCCAGCACGAGGACGCGGTCGGCTCCCGTCAGCTCCCGGTGGGTGTCGCGGTAGCGCGACTGGGCCTCTTCCGCGGGAGTGTGGTCGATCTTGGCGGGGAAGGGGTAGGAGAGCCCGGTGGCCAGGACGATGTAGTCGGCGGCGATCCGCTCGCCGGAGTCCAGGGTCACGGAGGCGGCGTCGACGTGGGTGGCCCGGGCGCGGGCGAAGCGTCCGCGGGTCAGCAGCTTGTCGAAGGGGAAGAAGATCTGCTCGCTCCACCGCGGGTCGACGACGCCGCGCAGCGCGCCGACGTTGTGCGCGAAGGCGTCCCGCGGGTCAATGAGGACGACGTCGGTGACCTCGTCGAGCTGTTTGGCGGCGGTGATCCCGCCGTAGCCTCCGCCGATGATGGCAACGGTCATGGTGAGCTCCTAGTTCGTATAGCGAAATGTTCGCGGCACAAACTACCATAGTTCGTGGCACGAACGATCGTCAAGTACAGTGGTGGCATGGACTTCTCCGGGGCACTGATACAGGTCGCGCACCTGGTTGACAGTGCCTTCGCCGAGGGCTGTCGGGTGTGCGGTCTCACGGCGCAACAGGGGAAGCTGTTGTGCCAGCTGAACTTCGGGCCGATGGGCATGGGATGCCTGTCCCGGAAGCTCGACCTGGAGAAGTCCAGCGTCTCCGGGCTGGTGGACCGCGTGGAGCGGCAGGGCCTGGTGAAGCGGGTGCGCGACCCCCACGACCGCCGCGCCTGGGCCGTGGAACTCACCGACACCGGACAGCGGATGGCGCACCGCACCCACGAGGAGATCGGCGCCCGGATCGGCGCGCTGGGCGAGGCCCTGAAGCCCGCCGAGCGCGAGGCGCTGACGCGCTTCGTCGCCGACATGGCCGAGTCCCGCAACGCCCCGGCATTCTGAGAAGGGCCCACCCGCGTGGGTCGACGGCACGATGGGGAAGATCAATTCGTCCATCTCAATGGTTGAATTCGCACCGCGACCCACGCGAACGGGAGTCCTTACCTTCCGAGGAACTTCTCGACGGAGGCACGGATTCCCTCGGAGTCGAGTCCGTGCCAGTGATCGTGGTCATCGGCGGTGCCGAACCGGTGCAGATCGGTCCGGGCGACGCCCAGCGACAGCAGGCGATGTGGACGGTCGGAGAGGTCGCGGTTGATCAGCCAGTCAGAGGTGCCCGCCAGGTACGGCTCGACCAGGACGATCGTGTCGTTGCCCAGGTCGCGCAGGGTGCGGGTGTCGAAGGGGCGCACGGTGGAGGCGTAGGCGACGGTGACGTCCAGGTCCGCCACGGCCGCCAGGGTGTTGTCGAGCATCGGGCCCACCGCGACCACGGTGGCGTCCGAGCCGCGGCGCAGCACCGCGAGCCTACCGTCCGACGTCGCGTGTGCCTCGGCGTTGCGGCGCAAGGAAAGCCGCAGGTACTCGGCGTGGTCGCCCGCGGCGGCCGCGCGCAACGGGGCGGCGACCTCGGCGGGGTGGCCCGGCACGTGCACCGTCCACCCGGGAATGCTGTCGAGCAGGGCCACGTCCCTGGGGCTGAAATGCGTGTAGCCGCCCTCGGCCCAGTCATAGGACGCGCCGACGCTGGCCAGGATCGCCCCCGCGCCCTGGTGCCCGAGGTCCAACTTGACCTGTTCGAAGGCCCGCTCGACGAGGAACGGCGCGTAGCTGTGGACGACGGGTCGCAGGCCCGACAGCGCCAGCCCGCCCGCCACGCCCACCATGAGCTGCTCGCGAATGCCCACATTGATCACTCGGTCGGGGTGATCGGCGGCCGCCTGTTGAAAGCGGCCCTCGCCCGCGGAGATGTCGGCCAGCACCAGGGCCAGCCGGGGGTCGTCGTCCAGCAGCGCACTGGTTTCGGAGATGAAGACGTCCCGCATGGCCAGCGAACCGTCGTCGGCTTTCATCGGATGGGAGCGCATGGTGAGTCCTTAGTGGGAGGTCGCGATGACGGCGTGCGGCGCGGCGCCGGTGTGGGAGGTGAGCGCGCGGTACAGCGCGTCGTGGTCGGTGGCCTCGACGGTGGCGGCCGTCCAGCCCTGGGCGGTGAAGCGCGAGGCGATGCCGCCCGGCCAGCCGTGGGTGGCCGAGGCGTTGTCCACCACGACGGCGGTGAGAGTGGACAGTCGGGTGGCGCCCGCGTAGGCCAGCGCCTCGTGGTTGGAGCCCTCGTCGAACTCGGCGTCCCCCAACAGGACGTAGACGCGGGGGCGGTCGAGCCCCTGGGCGCGCAGGCCCAGCGCGGTGCCGATGCCCAGCGGAAGGCCGTGGCCCAGCGAGCCCGCCGAGACCTCGACGCCCGGGACGCGGGTGCGGTCGGGGTGGGCGCCCAGCGGCGAATCCGCGGCCGCCACGGCATCCAGCCAGTCGGCGGGGATGAAGCCCTTGGCCGCCAACACGGCGAAGTAGGACCCGGGGCCGTGGCCCTTGGACAGCAGGAAGCGGTCGCGCTCGGGATCGTCGGGACGGCGCGGATCGACGCGCAGCACCCGGTCGTACAGCACCCACAGGGCGTCCAGCGTGTAGGTGTTGATCGGGTAGCGGGGATCGACGACGGTGCGCCGCGCCAGGCGGAGGGCGTCGTCGAAGGTGGCGGTGGCGGTCATGGGGCTAGACTGCGACTTGAAGTTAGGTTGAAGTCAAGACAGTGTGGGGTACATCATTGACGCCCAAGGACGATCTCAGCATCGGTGACTTCGCGGCGCGGGCGGGGGTTCCCGCCTCGGCGCTGCGCTTCTACGAGAACCGCGGCCTGATCAGGTCGCGGCGCACCAGCGGCAACCAGCGCCGCTACGCGCGCGCCGAACTGCGCCGCGTCGCGTTCATCCGTACGGCGCAACAGATCGGGCTGTCCCTGGAGGAGATCGCCGACGCCCTGGCCGAGCTGCCCGAGTCCCGCACCCCCAACAGGTCCGACTGGGCGCGGCTGTCGGAGCACTGGAAGGATCGGCTCAACTGGCAGATCGACATGCTCGTCAAGGTGCGCGACAAGCTCACCGACTGCATCGGCTGCGGGTGCCTGTCGTTGAGCAGCTGCCGTCTGGTCAACCGCGACGACCACATCGCCAGCCACGGACCCGGCCCCCGCCGCCTGATCGAGGGCTGAGGCTATCTTGAGGTCCCAACCGCGGCAATGGAGAGGTCAGGGTTCGGTCTGGTGCGTGGAGCTTATTCACTCGGCGTCGATTTGGGCACCTCGCACACCGTTACGGTGCTGCGGGGGCGCGACGGACGGGTCAAGCCGCTGCTCACCGACGGCCAGCCGCTGTTCCCGTCGGCGGTGTTCCGGGACGAGGCGGGGGTCCTCCATGTCGGACACGACGCGGTGCGGCTGGCGCAGATCGACCCCGCGTGCTTCGAGCCCAACCCGAAGCGACGCATCGCGGAGGGCACCGTCCTGTTGGGCGGACACGAGGTCCGCGCCGAGCAGCTGCTCACCGCCGTACTGTCCAGTGTGGCCACAAAGGCGTGGGAGGTGGGCGCCAAGGACCCGCGGGTGGTGCTGACCGTGCCCTCGCGCTGGGCGGCCTCGCGGCGGCAGATCCTGCTCCAGGCGGCCCTGTGGTCGGGGCTGGGCGAGGTGGCCATGGTCCCCGAGCCCGTGGCCGCCGCATTCTACTATGTGGACATTCTCGGCCAGCGCATCCCGCCTGGCGCCACCATCGCGGTGTTCGACTTCGGCGGCGGCACCCTGGACGTGGCCGTGGTGCGCCGCGAACCGCACGGCGGATTCACCGTGCTGGCCGACGGCGGGCTGGACGACCTGGGCGGGGTCGACGTGGACGCCGCGCTGGTGGAACACATCGGACTCCAGCTGCGGGAGCGCCACCCACTACTGTGGACGAGGCTGACGCGTCCGCGGACCCCTTGGGACCGAAGGATTCGGCGCCAGTTCTGGGACGATGTGCGCGGCGCCAAGGAGATGCTGTCGCGCTCCAGCACGGCCCCCGTCGTGATCCCCGACAGCGACGAGGCGGTGCATCTCACCCGCGAGGAGCTCGAGACCGTCGCCACGCCGATGCTGCGCCGCGCGGTGGACGAGACGACGCGGGTGGTGAACGCGGCGCGGGGCAGGACGGGGCTGAACGGGATGTTCCTGGTGGGCGGCTCGAGTCGGATTCCCCTGGTGGGCCGCATGCTACACACCGCGCTCGGTGTCGCGCCCACCACATTGGAACAACCCGAGCTGCCCGTCGCCGAGGGAAGCCTGATGGCCGTCGGCAACGGTTTCTGAGGCTCGGCGGCTAGGCGGGAAACCAGCGGCGCCCCTGGAGGGGCGAGGGCTCGGAGGTCACGTGGCCGCCGCGGCACAACAGGCGCAGCATCCGCTCCAGATAGGACCGCGCGCAGTCCAGGGTGCGCTCGAGCTGAACGGTGGTGAGCCCGTGCGGATTCGCCGCCACCACCGCCAACACCTCGGCCCCCGCGGGACGCGGGGACAGACCGCTAGCTGGCTGGGGGCGCAGGAACCAGCGGGTGTCCAGGCCGAGTCCGAAGACGACGGTGCCCACCAATCGCTTGCGCTTCAACGCGTACAGTCGCGCGGCCACGGTGATGTGGTCCAGCGGCGTCGCGTCCAGGATGTCGCCGATGCTCGCGCCGTCCAACCGTTCGCACAGGATATCCACAATGGGCGCGACCTCGGCATGGGCGAACCCTGGCAACCACAGCGCGCTGCGCGGGCGCCGATCCCGCGGCACGGGCCCCGCCAGCCCCTGGGTCTCCAGCTCCAACAACTGACGCAGCGTCCAGTCGTGCCGTCGCCCGACGGCGGCCGCCAGGTTCGGTACGGTGAGCCCGTCGGCATCGGCGTTCAGCGCCTCCACCAGCGCGGCGCGGGTCGCCAGGGTCTCGCGGCGCCGCTCGTGCGCCCAGTCCAGGGACGAGCGCGGGATCGCTCGGGGCGGCACGTACGCAGAGTCATCGATCGGAAGCGCGGGGGTCACGGCGTCATGATCTCACATTCGCATATGCCTAACTACTGTTCGTTGTTAATCCTGTGTGGAGGTCCAAGGTGAAGATCGGCGAGGCCACAACCATGGCGCGGCAATGGGTCACCGAGCACCTGGAGGGCGAACCCGACTTCGACGGCGCCTACCTGGTCGGCTCGACCACGACCCTTCCCCCCGACGCCGACCTCCCCACGGGATCCGATGTAGACATAATGGTCGTCAAGCCCCGCCCGCCCGCCACCAAGCTCGGCAAGTTCCGCCACCGAGGCGTACTGCTGGAGGTCAGCTATCTGACCACCGACCAGCTCGCCGACGCCACCACTGCCCTGTCGAACTACCACGTCGCCGCTGGCCTGAACGGCGCCACCATCCTCGCCGACCCCCACGGCCACCTGACAACCCTGCATCACGAGGTCGCGGCCCGCTTCCGCGACGAACCCCAGGTGCGCCGCCGCTGCCAATCCGCCCGCGACAACGCCACCCGCATGCTCCACGGCGCCCAACAACCCTCTCCCTCGACGGCACAACGATCGAAGGAGCGGGACCAGCGCGAGTCGACGGCCGACGTCCAGGCGCCAGCTTCGGGAATCTCCCCCTCGACGGCAGGACAGGCGGGGGAGTGTCACCAGGACGCGTCGACGGGCGGCGTCCAGGCGCCAGCTTCGGTGGCCTCCCCCTCGACGGCAGGACAGGTGGGGGAGGGAGATCAGGGCAATGGGGAGGTCGGGGTGTGTGGCGCCCATGCGCCAGCGTCGGGGAGCTCCCCCTCCAGGGCGGAGGAGCCAGCGGGGCAAGGTGGCCAGGGCGCTGAGGCGGCGAGGCTCGGCGAGGGTAAGGCGCGACCCACGGGGGCCTCCCCCTCGACGGCAGCTCGGTCGGGGGAGTGTCACCAGGGCGAGTCGAGGGGTGGCGTCCAGGCGCCAGGATCGGGGGCCGTCCCCGAAACAGCCGATGTCTCAAGGGAACGAGACGAGTCCACTGAGGCGTCGGCGGCTTCTTCCCGTTGGTTGCCGCGGTCGGGGGAGGTCGCTGGGACGCAGCGGGTGATGAGTTGGCTGTTCGGCACGGGCGTCACCACGCACGTGGTCCTGGTGGCGGGGTTGCGCAATCCGACCGTTCGGCTGCGGTACCTGGCCGCCCGCGAGGTGTTGGAGGCGTATGGGCGGGGAGATTTTCACGAGGAGCTGTTGGGGCTGTTGGGGTGCCGCGACATGACGGGGTCGCGCGCAGCCGAGCATCTCGAGCGGTTGGCCGTCGTGTTCGACGCGACCGTGGCCGTGGCGCGCACCGCGTTTCCGTACAGCTCGGACGTCACCGCCGCGGCGCGCCCGATCGCCATCGACGGGACCGCCAAGCTAATCCGCGCGGGCGACCACCGCGAGGTGGTGTTCTGGATAGCGGCGGGATTCGCGCGGTGTCAGACGATCCTGGAGGTCGACGATCCCGAGGCGGCCGAACGGTTCGCGCCGTACCTCGCCGAGCTGCTGGGCGATCTCGGCATCGCGTCGGTCGGTGATGTGGACGCGAGGGCGCGGCGAAGCCTCGAGTTCCTGCCGCGGGTGTGGGACGTGGCCGAGGAGATCATGGCAGCCAACCCCGACGTCGTCCGTCAGTCCAGCCGATAGATGAAATGCTCGACCGTGCCGTGCACGTGCACGTCGGGCACCGTGATCGACTTAGCGCGCTTGAACCCGCACTTCTCCAGCAGCCGCCACGAGCCGACGTTGCGGGCGGCGGGGTCGGCGCACAGCGGGCGCCAATGCGCCAGCTCCAGGAACTCCCGCATCGCGGCGGTGCCGATGCCCCGCCCCCAGAAGTCGCGCCCGTACACGTAGCCGATCCAGCGCTCACCCTCCTGCTCCCAGCACGCGATGTTGCCCGCGACCTCGCCGTCGACGACGACCGTGCGGTTGAACGTGGTCGGATCGGCGAGGTTCTTGGTGAAGCGCGCCATGAAGACGGGGCGGGGCCGCGAGGCGAAGTTCATGCGGTGCGCGGCCTCGGAGTCCTGCTCGTGGTTGAAGAAGATCTCGAGGTCGGACTCGGTGATCTCGCGCAGCTGGATGGCGGGGGTGTCGGTCATGCCGCGAGTGTGTCAGCCGCCTGCGACATCGACCGACGCCTCCTCGGGCAGCGGCTTCACGGGCGGCGCCACGAACTTGTAGCCCACCTGGCGGACGGTGCCGATCATGGATTCGTTCTCGCTGCCGAGCTTGGCGCGCAGCCGCCGCACGTGGACGTCCACGGTGCGGGTGCCGCCGAAGTAGTCGAAGCCCCAGACCTCCCGCAGCAGCTGGTCGCGGGAGTAGACGCGGCCGGGGTGCTGGGCGAGGAAGCGCAGCAGCTCGAACTCCTTGTACGTCAGGTCGAGCGCCCTGCCCTTGACCCGCGCGGCATAGGTCTCGTGGTCGATGGTCAGGTCGCCGACCCGAATCGTCGTGTGGTCGGACTCCGCGATCGGCTCGCCGCGCCCGCCCGCCAGCCGCAGCCGCGCCTCCACCTCCCCGGGCCCCGCGCCCGTGAGCATGAAGTCGTCGACGTCCCAGTCGGGGTGGATCGCCGCCAGCCCCGCGTCGGTGACCACCGCGAACAGCGGGACCGTGAGCCCGCCCGCCCGCAGCACGCGGCAGGTGGCGCGGGCCTCGGACAGGTCGGTGCGGGCGTCGACCAGGACGGCGTGCGCCTGGTGCGGGTGGGACAGCAGCACGCCGACGTCGGGCCGCGCGCACGTGGTCTGGTGGGGGAGCAGATCGAGCGCGGGGAGCACGGTCCCGGCGGCGTCGCCCGAGGCCAGGTTGGTGAGAACTATCAGATCCACGGTTTCCTCCGCAGCCCGTCCGTGCCGTTGCGTTCCCTCGACGACGACGGCGAGGAAAACGGTCGGCACCCGTTGCCGG
This sequence comes from Stackebrandtia sp., assembly GCF_035643755.1. Lineage (NCBI taxonomy): Bacteria > Bacillati > Actinomycetota > Actinomycetes > Glycomycetales > Glycomycetaceae > Stackebrandtia > Stackebrandtia sp. The sequence goes on from NZ_DASQPW010000157.1 coordinate 10,379, forward strand.
TTCATCACAGCCTATCGGCGCCGACCCCCGCCGCCAAGCCCACACGCCCGACAGCCTTTAATCTGGGCGGGTGACCGATCCATACCGTCGCCCCGGCGGGCCCCGCCCGAGCCGCTTCGAGCCGCGGCGCCCGACGCACCCCCCCGCGCTGGACGCGACGGACGAGTTCGCGCTCGTCGCCGAGGTGGGACCGCCCCTCGACCACGGCGACATACCCGACCCCGCCAAGGACCACACCCTCCCGCCCCACACGCCGACGGCGTGGGGACGCTTCCTGGTCGTGCTGGTCACGGCCTTCATCACGGGCGGCCTGCTGCTGGTCTCGGGCCTGCCGCGCTGGGTCTTCACCCTGGCGGTGCTGGCGCTCCAGCTGGTCCTGGTCGCCGCGTACGTCCGCCTGCGCAAACCCGCGGGCCCCATGGTGATCGGCCTCGTCGGCGTGATGGCGTCCCTGGTCGCCGACTGGATCGCGCTGGCCTCGCAGCCGCTGTCGCTGGACAACCTGATGTACGTGATCGCCGGGGCCTTCGGCCTGGCGATCGTCGGCCAGTTGTTCCGCACCGACGGCCGCACCGAACTCACCGTCTCGCTCGGCTCGGCGGTCTTCGTGGCCGCGTCGGTGTGCGGCTACGCCACCTGGATCGGCCTGTTGCGGCAGCCCGGGGGCCTGGCCGCCATGTGGATCGGCGCCATCGCCATCGGCGCGGCGATCATGGCCGCGCGGGCCTGCGACATCACGCTTCCCAAGCCCCGCATCAACCGCCAGGTGCCGCGCGGCGCGTTCGGCGTGGTGATCGGCGCGATGGTGGGCACCGCCGTGGCCGCGTACGCCGCGACCGTGCTGGACGGACCCACCCCGCCGCGCGCCGCCCTGGGCGGCCTGGTGATCGGTCTGGTCGCGGTCCTGGCGGATCTCGCGGTGGGCTACATCCAGGCGGGGCGCCGGATCGCGGGCGAGGGCGTGGCACTATGGCCTGTGCGTCACAGCCTCGGGCCGGTGCTGGCGTTCGGCGCGGTGGCCCCCGTGGCGTACCTGCTGAGCGTGTACTACATCGCTCGCGGCTGACCCCCCTCGGACGAAGTCCACAGGAGACTCATCAATGGCGAAACGTCCCCGCAAGAAGCTCATCGTCCTGCTCATCAGCCTCGTCGTGCTGATCGCGCTCGTGGTGATCGGTGACCGGGTGGCCGCGGCCGCCGCCGAGGGCAAGCTGTCCGACGCCGTGGCCGACAAGGTCACGTCCTCGGGCGCCGACATGAAGCGGCCGCCGGACGTCAGCATCACGGGCTTCCCGTTCCTGACCCAGGTGATCGGCGGCGAGTACTCCGAAATCGACATCACCCTCACCGACGTCAGCGACGAGGACATCTCGATGCCCAAGGTCGACATCAAGGCCATGGACGTCACCGCCGCCGCCTCCGACGTGGTCAACGGCAGCGGCCCGATCACCGCGGGGAGCATGAAGGCCACCGCGAACGTCTCCTACGACAGCTTCACCTCGAAGCTGGAGGACATCACCGACACCAAGATCACCCCGAAGGACGGCAAGCTCAACGTCGAGGCCACCGTCAACGTGCAGGGCCGCGCCATCGCCGTCGTCGGCACCGCCGCCGTGACCATCGCGGACAACAAGCTGTCCCTGCAGGCGGAGAACTTCCAGCCCAAGGACGCCCAGCTGCCGCCCGGCAGCGACCAGATCCTCAACAATCTGTCGCAGTCGTTCAACCGGCAGATCCCGCTTCCCGACCTTCCGTTCGATTTGAAGCTCAGCGACCCCCAACTCAACGAGAATGACATCGCGTTGACCGCGACCGCCAAGGACGTCCCGTTGAGTTCCTGACCGGCGGGAGGCTTATGGGCGGTTTGTGGATGACGCTGATGCGATACAGCGTCCCCAGACACTAGATAAGAGGAGAGACCATTGGCCCCGCACGTCAATCGATCGCGCCGTCGCCGGCGCGGTGTGATGGCAGCGGCTACGGTCCTGGCAGTCGGCGGAGCCACCGCCGCGGTCTGGACGGGTTACGCCTACGCCGATACGCCCACCGACCGGCAGGCCGAGTTTTCCTCGGCCGCCGGCGAATTTAGCGTGCCGAGCAGCGTGCTGCTCGGCGTTTCTTATATGGAATCCCGCTGGATCGACCACGCCGGTCAGTCCTCCACCGGTGCCGGCTACGGCCCGATGCACCTCACCGACGCCAAGGCGGCCAACGCCTCCGACCGTCCCAGCAGCGAATTCGACAACACCGACCCGCGAGGCGACGCCCGCCGCCCGATGAAGGTCCCGGGCGGCGAGGGCAAGGCGGCCACGGGCGCGCGGTACGAGACCGCGGCCGAGGCCGCCAAGCTCACCGGCGCCTCGACGAAGTCGTTGCGCACCAACCCGTTCCAGAACATCCGGGGCGGCGCGGCCCTGCTGGCCGAGTACCAGAAGGACCTCGGCATCGACTCCAGCGACCCGGCCGACTGGTACGGCGCGGTCGCGAAGTACTCCGGCGCGGACGACGCGGCCTCGGCCGCCCGGTTCGCCGACGACGTGTTCGCCACCATTCACGACGGCGCCACGATGAAGACCGACGACGGAACCGTCCGCCTGAAGGCCGACGCGGTGAAGCCCCACCGCGACGAGGTGAAGTCGCTGGATCTCAAGGCCGAGAAGAAGGGCAAGACCGAGTGCCCGAGCTCGCTGAAGTGCGAGTCGGTGCCGGCGCCCTACGAGAAGTACGGCGACAACCCCGGCGACTACGGCAACCACGATCAGGCGAACCGTCCCAAGGACGGGCTGAAGATCACCCACATCGTCATTCACGACACCGAGACCAGCTACACCAACGCGTTGAAGCTGGTGCAGGACCCGACCTACCTGGCGTGGAACTACACGGTGCGGTCGTTCGACGGCCACATCGCCCAGCACCTGCAGAGCAAGGACGTCGGCTGGCAGGCCGGCAACTGGTCGATGAACATGCACTCGATCGGCGTCGAGCACGAGGGCGTGGCCGCCGACGGCTCCTGGTTCACCGAGGAGATGTACCAGTCCTCGGCGAAGCTGGTGAAGTACCTGTCGAAGAAGTTCGACATCCCGATGGACCGCGCCCACATCATCGGCCACGACAACGTGCCGGGGCTGACCCCCGCGAGCATCAAGACGATGCACTGGGACGACGGGCCGTTCTGGGACTGGGCGCACTACTTCGACCTGATGGGCGCCCCGCTGAAGGCCGGCGACGGCAAGAACGGCCTGGTCGAGGTGAACCCCGACTACTCCAAGAACACCGCGGAGTTCACCGGCTGCGACGCGGCCAACCCCGAGGGCACGTGCGGCGAGAACCGCCCGTCCGCGGTGGTGTTCGTCCGCAGCCAGCCGAAGGCCGACGCGCCGCTGCTCAACGACCCGGGTTATCAGCCGGACGGCACCCCGTCGACCAACAAGGTCTACGACGTGGGCAGCCGGGTCGGCACCGGGCAGAAGTTCGTCACCGCCGGACAGGACGGCGACTGGACCGCGATCTGGTACCTGGGTCAGAAGGGCTGGGTGTTCAACCCGAAGGACAACCCCTCGCTGATCCCGGCCACCGGGCACACCATCACGCCCAAGGCCGACGGCACCAAGGTGTACGGCGGGACCTATCCCGAGGCCGCGGCCTACGACGGCACCGGGGTTCCGGTGCAGGATCTGGCGGCGCTTCCGTACACATTGAACAAGGAGCAGTCGTACAGCTCGCCGGGCGACAAGCTCACCGGGCAGTATTTCTACGCCAAGACCTTCGAGGGTCCGAACAAGCTGGTCAACGGCCAACGGGTCTTCTATCAGGTGCAGATCGGCGGCCGTTTGATGTTCGTCGACGCCAATGACGTGGAGATTCACTAGGTTGTCCGATGGGCCCCTATTCCGGGTATTGATCTATTAGTGTGGGTCTATTCGTCGCCTCGCGGCGGCGGATAGCCCCCTGTAATACCCCCAAGGAGAGCCCGGCACATGGCTGAAATAAACACCCCTTCACAAGAAAAAACCCGGCCGGCGAAGACCGGCCGTCGCAAACGGCGCCTGTGGATCGCCGCCACCACCGCGGTGGCGGCGGTGGCCGCCTCGCTGGTCGCGTTCGGCACCGCCTCGGCCGACGACAACCCCCAGGGCATCGACGTCTCCGCCCACCAGGGCGCCGTCGACTGGGGAGCCGTCGCCGGCTCCGGCAAGCAGTTCGCGATGATCAAGGCCACCGAGGGCACCGGCTACATCAGCGGCAGCTTCGGCGACCAGTACGTCGGCTCCTACAACGCCGGCCTGATCCGCGGCGCTTACCACTTCGCGCTTCCGGACGCCTCGTCCGGGGCCGACCAGGCGAACTACTTCGCCGACCACGGAGGCGCCTGGTCGAAGGACGACCACACCCTCCCCGGCTCGCTCGACATCGAGTGGAATCCCTACGGCGACACCTGCTACGGCAAGTCGCAGGGCGACATGGTCGCCTGGATTCACGACTTCGTCAACACCTACAAGAACCGCACCGGCCGCGACGCGATCATCTACACCGCCGCCAGCTGGTGGAACCAGTGCACCGGCGGTTCCGGCGACTTCGCCGCGACCAACCCGTTGTGGGTCGCCCACTACGGCGTGAACTCCCCGGCCATTCCCGGCGGGTTCTCGGTGTACACCTTCTGGCAGTTCACCTCGACCGGATCGGTTCCGGGCGTGGGCGGCAACTGCGACGTCAGCACCTTCAACGGCAGCCACGACCGGCTGCTGGCGCTGGCCAACGGCACCTGATCCAACGGACCGGACGATAAGACACCGGGGCGGACGCACCAGCAAGGCGTCCGCCCCGGTGTTGTGTACGGATCAGGGTCGGCGGATCGGCCCGCGGCGGGACCGTCCCATGCGCCCAACGGTATGGCGGCGGGGAGGCCGCGGCTTCGTCCGGCGGGGCGAAAACGCCCTCCACCTGAGGTAGGACGCCGAGCCGCTCACGGAGACGAAAGTCGCGGTGCCGTTAATCCATCGACGTATTGTGATGGGGCTGGATAGCGGGACGTGGTGAAAGGCAAGGGATGTCGGAATTCCGGATCCTGGGGACCGTCGAGGCCGGAGAAGCCGGCCGCGACGTCGACCTGGGGCACGCCAAGCAGCGGGCGATCCTTGCCATCCTGCTGTCCGAGGTGAACCGGCCGGTGACGGCCGAGCAGCTGGAGTTTCGCGCCTGGGGCGACAGCGCCCCGCGCGGGGTGCGCAGCACGCTGTACAGCTACCTGTCGCGGCTGCGCGCCGCGGTGGGCGGCCTGTGCGAGATCGCGCGGCGCCAAGGGGGCTACGCGCTGCTCACCGAGCCCGAAAATATTGACCTATTTCGATTTCGCTCGCTGGTGTCGAGCGCCAAGGCGTCCACCGACGACGCCGTGGCGCTGCGGCTGTGGGACGAGGCCGTCGGCCTGTGGCGCGGGCCGGCCTTCGCGTGCCTGGACCTGCCGTGGCTGGACGGCCGCCGCACCGCCCTGGAGGCGGAGCGCTTCGCCGCGGTGCTGGACCGCAACGACCTGCGGCTGCGCGGCGGCGGGTCCGACGCGCTGCTGGCCTCGCTCGACGCCGAGGTGCGGCTGTATCCGATCCACGAACGCCTCGCCGCCCAGTACATGCTGGCCCTGTACCGCCACGGCCAGCAGACCGCCGCGCTCGATCACTTCCGCCGCCTGCGTTCCCGGCTGGCCGAGGAGCTGGGGGCCGAGCCCGGCGCGGCCCTGCAGCGCCTGCACCGCCGCATCCTGCGCTCGGACGCCGATCTGGTGCTCCCCGAGCCGCCGATCCACCCCGAGCCCCCGGTGTCGCCGGCGTCGCGCCCGGTGCCCCGGCAGCTGCCGCCGGTGCCGGCGAGCTTCAGCGGCCGGGAGGGTGAACTGACCACGATGGACGGTATGGCCGCCGCGCCGGCCGCGGTGCTGGCCATCAGCGGCGCGGGCGGCATGGGCAAGTCCTGGCTGACGCTGCGCTGGGCCCACCGCAACAGCGGCCGTTTCGGCGACGGCCAGCTGTACGTGAACCTGCGCGGCTTCGAACCCGCCGCGCCGCCGCTGCCGGTCGGCACCGCGCTGCGCACGATGCTGGTCGGCCTCGGCGCCGACCCCACCGCGATCCCCGGCGACCAGGACAGCCAGGTGGGTCTGTATCGCAGTCTGGTGGCGGGAAAGCGGATTCTCGTGGTGCTGGACAACGCCCGCGACGCCGCCCAGGTGGCGCCGCTGCTGCCCGGCGAGCCGGACTGCGTCACGATCGTCACCAGCCGCCGCGACCTGTCGGCGCTGGTCACCTCGCACGGGGCCCGCCGGCTCGGCCTGAACACCGTGGACGCGTCGCAGGCGCGGGCGATTCTCGCCAGCCACCTGGGCGAGCGGCGGCTGGACGCCGAGCCCGCCGCCACGAGCGAGCTGGTCGCCAGCTGCGAGGGCCTGCCGCTGGCGCTGGGCATCGTCGCCGCCCGCGCCGCCGGGCACCCCGACTTCCCGTTGTCCGCCCTGGCCGACGAGCTGGGGGACGCCCGCACCCGGCTGGACACATTGGACTCCGGTGAGCTGGCGGCCAGCCTGCGCGCCGTGTTCGCCGGT
>NZ_DASQPW010000158.1:0-4572 GCF_035643755.1 Stackebrandtia sp.
TCACCGCCGCCGGGGTGGCGGCGCTGGGCGCCAGCGACCCCGACCTGGACGAGATCCCCGCCGAGCTGGTGGCCGCCTGCCGCCACCACGACCTGCCGCTGTTCTCGGTGAGCCCGGAGGTGTCGTTTTCGACCATCACCGAGCGGGTGGTGCAGCGCCTGTCGGCGGGGCGTTCGGGCGACCTGGCGGCGGTGCTGGGGCGCCACCGCCACCTGATCGCGTCGGGCGGCGGGCTGTCCGATGTGCTGAATCTGGTCCACGACGAGCTGGGGATGGAGTGCCAGGTCATCTCCGCCACGGGGCGGCTGATCCGCGCCACCCCCGCCGCCGGGGACCAGCCCGACGCCGACGCCCGCGCCGCGATCGCCGCCCGGGCGGGCCACGACGGGCGGCTGCCGCGCCGCCTCAACCACGGCGGGCACGCGTACTCGGTCTTCGACATCGGCGCGGCGTCCCACTGTGGATGGTTTCTGGTGGTGGACGACGACCACACCCAGTGGCCCCCGCAGCGCCGCGACGTCGCCGAGGAGCTGGTGGCTCTCATCGCCCTGGAGGCCGATCGGAGGCTGCGGCGCCCGCAGGCCGAACAGGATCTCATCGACTCCCTGGACTCCGGGGGCGACCCGGCGGGCAAGCTCGCCGCCGCGGGCGTGGACGACGGTTGGCCCCTGTCGGTGGCGGTGTGCTCGGCGGGCGATTCGCCCGAGCTGGCGGCGGCCGTCACCGACGAGGCGATCGCGCCGTCGTCGCACCCGATCGCCTGGGCCGTCGTGAAGAACGACGTCATCGCCGTCCTCGGGCCGCGGGATTCCTTTGAGGACTTCGTCCACCAGGTGCGGCGGCGCGTGCGCGCCCTGTCCCCCGGGCTGCCGGATGCGGCGGTGTCGATCGGGGTGTCGTACCCCGTCAACGGCGCCGACGCGCTGGTCGGCGCTCTGGAGGAGGCGCGCCACGCCGAGCGCCTGGCGGCGGCTCGCGGGGACGACGCGGTGGCGGGCCCCGACGAGCTGACCTCGCACGTCCTGCTCACCTCCGCGGTGCCGCCGGAGGTGCGGCGCACGTTCCACGACCGGGTGCTGGGCCCGCTCATCGACTACGACGCCCAACACCACTCCGACCTGGTGTCCACCGTGGAGCAGTTTCTGGAGTGCGAGGGCTCGTGGTCGAAGTGCGCCGACAAGCTCCACCTCCACGTCAACACCCTGCGGTACCGCATCGAACGCGTCGAGCGCCTCACCGGACGGGACCTGCGCCGCCTGTCCGACCGCGTCGACCTGTTCCTGGCCCTGCGGTTGCGATGACCGTCGCGGGGCTGGTGCTGGCGGCCGGGGCGGGCAGGCGGATGGGCCGCCCGAAGGCCCTGCTGGAGTACCACGGTCGGTCCCTTCTGGAGCACGCGGCGGCGATCCTGCGCGACGGGGGCTGTGCGCCGGTGTACGCGGTGCTGGGCGCCGGGGCCGACGAGGTTCCCGCCGCCGACGGCTACACCGCGGTGACCAATCCCGACTGGGCCAGCGGCATGGGCTCGTCGCTGCGCGCGGGTCTGTCAGCGGTGGGCACCGCGTGCGAGGCGGTGGTGGTGACGCTGGTGGACCAGCCGCGCCTGAGCCCGCGGGCGGTGGAGCGGGTGCGCGCGGCGCATCGCGCGGGTGCGCGGGTGGCGATGGCGCGCTATGGTTCGCGGCGCGGGCATCCGGTTCTGTTCGACGCGTCCGTCTGGGGCGAGGTGGCGCGGTTCGCGCGCGGCGACAGCGGCGCCAGGGCGTATCTGGCGGCGGTGCCCGAGCTGGTGGTGGAGGTGGATTGCCCGGGCGATCCCAGCGATGTGGACACCGTGGCGGAATGGCGGCGCGCCATTCGAGATCCTCAATAGATACATATTCAGTAAGCTTTAGTCCCCAATCCGTGCCAAGCTTAGTGTAATCGCTTTCCATCCTTTATGGATTATTAGTCGCACTAAATTGATCTACCTGCGTCGATAGCGTTGAGTGACCATACGAAGCGGGATCCTTTGTCCAATCCCGCCACCCGGCCCCGCTAATGTCTGCGGGTCGCGCCAGGCAGGCAAACCTTTTCGGTGCGACGCAACTCCCTCAACGAGCCCAGACGAAGAGAAGAAGAGAAAAGAGAACATGTCCAACCCCATGCAACAAACCCCGCCCGACGCCATGGGCGGCGCCCCCCAACCCCCCGCGGCCCCCACCAAGCCCGGCGCGGCCCCGATGTTCCTGATGATCCTGGCAGTCGTCGGAATCGTGTCCTGTGTGCTCGATTTCGTGGCGGGCGGTCAGTTCGTCGACGCCATGAACGCCGCTTACAAGAAGCTCGGGGAATCCACCCGAGTCACCGCAAGCGACTTCAATATAGGCACCATGTACCTCAACCTGGTGCTCACCGTGGTGCTCGGCATTATGGGGACCCTGGTGCGTAGTGGCAAGAACGGCGCCCGCATCACCGGCGCCATCCTGGCCATCTTCACCACCCTTGGCGGGATTGTCGGCGGCGTCATCGTGATGCTGGACGGCGCCGCCGATTCCCTGATGCAAACCCAGGCCCACACGAGCGTCCTGCCGGGCTGGTACTTCCCGCTGGGCCTGCTGGTCGTCGTCGCCCAAGTGGTGCTGAGCCTGTTGGCCACCATCACCCTGTTCGGCAGCAAGGCCAAGACCCACTGCACCACCCCTCAGCCCTAACCAACCCCTTTCGCCGATGCCGCCGCCAGTCCGCTGGCGGCGGCATCGGCATGCCCGGCGCGCTACACCATCTTCACGCGTGTCAGAGTCGCGCCCGAGGCGAAGACGTCGTCACGATCCGCTCCTTGCACGGTCACCTCGAGCCTTGAATGCCCGCAAAGGTGGGCGAACTCGTGGCAGTTGGCCTTGAGTTCACCGGAATCCTTGACGGCCGATGCCCACATGTCGACCGTGAGTGAGGTGCCGGCCGCAATGTCGACCTTCGTGCACTTCATCTCGGTGCGCTCGCCGCCGGAGTCGGCCGGATAGTCGCATCCCTTGTGCTTGGTCGCGATGTTGACGAGGTCACGTCCGTTGACATCCACGTCGATCACGGCGCCGTCGAGATCGTGCCCGGTGTCGTTGGTGACGGTGAACCCCCAATGGAGACTGTGCGGCCTGGTGCGGTCGCTGGGAATCTCCTTGGGGACGCCACGGAAAGAGACTCGCTCGAATGCCTTGGGAACCTTGACATCCAGATCCTCGGTTGCCGTGTCCACAATGCCCGCGGCGGTGAACAGCTTCGCGTGAATCCTCAGCCGCGGGTAGTGGCGAATCTTGGAGAGGTCTTCGGGACCGTGCAGCCCGCGCGTCCCGAACTCCAACAGATAGTCGGTCTTGCCGGGTTTGACGCGCTTGGCACACTTGCCGGAGAATCCACTGCGATCGCCCGCGTCGTCCAGCGGGAAACCCCACTCTTCCTTCAGATGCGCGGCACATTCCTTGTCGACCTCGGCCCCCACGTCTTCACCGTCATCATCGACAACGCAGTCCTGGTCGGTCAGCTCCCCAGGCTGGCCCACGGTCACCGCGGGAACACCCTTACCGGGCCTGTCGATCGTGATCTTCAGAACGGCGTCCTTGAGGTCCTTTCCGGAATCGTTGACAATCACCGGTTTCCATCGCGGCCCGGGAACCTTGGGGTCCAGCGTGATCGTCGGGGCGTCGAGTTTGATCGTCACCTTGTCGATGCCAGCGTCCTTCGTTGGTTCGGGGCTGGCCAGTCCGTCGGGATCGCCGGACGCGTCGCAGCCCGCCAGCAGGGCACCACCCATCACCACCACTCCCATGACCGCAAAGCACTTACGCATCGACACACCTTCGCCTCGCCACCGGAATCCCTGCCCATGCTGGCATTCGCGCGAGCCCATCGACCTGCCCGAAGGTAACGTGGCGCCGATCCGCCATTCGCTCACCATGACGGGGCCTCGGCCAGCAAACGCGCGGACACGGCGCCGACATGCGGCAACCGCTCAGTTCCCGCCCGCGCCGCCAGGTACAGCGTGTTGATCGGCGGGATCTCGGGCTCCAACAACGCCACGAGCCTCCCCGACGCCAGATCAGCGGCGCACAGATAGCGCGGCAGCACGGTGATCCCGCAGCCCGCCAGGGTGGCGGCCAGGACGCCGCGCAGGTCGGACACCACCACCGCCGCGATTCCCTTGGGGCGGGTGCCGAAGACGCTTCGCCAGTAGCGCCGAATCACGGGAAGGTCCTCCGCGTACGACACCAGCGGGACACCGTCCAGAACGCCATATCCCCGACGCCGCAACGCCTCCCGATCGATCCCGCGCGCCGTGTCGGCGGAAGCCACCAGGACGAACTCCTCGTCGGCCAGCGCCCGCGCCGCGATCGCCCTGGCGCGCGGGCGGATCGTCGACACCACCAGGTCGTACTCCCCGTCGGCCAGGCGCTTCAGCAGGTCGTCGGCCAGGCCGAGGCTGACCCGCAGCCGCAGTCCCCGCCCCACCAGCTCGGCCAGGCTGGGCAGCACCCGCAGGGTGGTGAGCTCGGCGGGACCCGCCAGGTGCACGGGGGTGGCGAAGGGGTCGCGGGGCCG
>NZ_DASQPW010000159.1:0-3328 GCF_035643755.1 Stackebrandtia sp.
TCCGCCGCGGCGCTGGCGGCCACCGCGGACGCCGCGCTGGTGGTGTTCGGCGAGCTCCACCTGCCCGCGTACCACCCGCCCACGCTGGCCCGCGACCCCTCCACCGACATCGCCGCCGCCGCCGACGGCACGGTGGACGACGAGCGGCTGGACCCGCTGCGCGCCACCGCACGGGGCCGCGGCGTCGCGATCCTGATCGGCGCCGCCGTGCGCCGGGCGGGACGGCGCTTCATCGCCAGCCTGCTGATCGCGCCGTCGGGCACGGTGCGCGACGTCTATCACAAGCGCCACCTGTGCGACGCCCACGAACGCGAGCTGTTCTCGCCCGGCGACCGCGCCACCACCCTGGCGCTCGACGGCTGGCGGCTGGGGCTGGGGATCTGTTACGACGCCACGTTTCCCGAGCACGCCCGCGCCGCCGCCCTGGCCGGGTGCCACGCGTACGTCGCCGCCGGCGCCTACGTGGCCGGCGGCGAGCACCGCCGCGATCTCTACCACCGCGCCCGCGCCCTGGACAACACCTTCTATGTCGTCTTCGCCGACGAGGTGGGCGGCGAGCCGCCGTGGACCTTCGGCGGCGGCGGCGCCGTCTACGACCCCGAGGGGCGTCCGGTGGCGCGGGCCGGGGCCGACCGCCCCGGCATCGCCGTCGCCGCGCTGGACCCCAAGCTGCTGACCGAAACCCGGGCCGCCCACACCATGCTGGCCGACCGGTGCCCCGGTCCGGGCCAACGCGACACAGTGGAGGTTCGCCCGTGACGGGCCCGGACGCCGCCGCCGAGATCATCCATATCGCCGAGGAGCTGCGGGCGATCGCCGCCAACGGATTGCACTACAGCGACAATCACTACGACCGCGATCGCTACGAACAGGTCCGGTCGCTGGCCGCCCGCGCCCTCGCGCTGGCCGACACCCGAGGGGCGTCCGAAATAGAGCGACGGTTCCGCGGCGACCTGGGCTTCGCCACCCCCAAGGCGAGCGCCGACGCGGTGATCTTCGACGAGCGGGATCGCTTGCTGCTCATACAGCGCAACGACGGCGGCGAGTGGTGCATGCCCGGGGGTGCCGCCGACGTCGGCGAGTCTCCCTCTCAGGTGGCCGAGCGCGAGGCCCGGGAGGAGACCGGCCTGGAGGTGAGGGCGACGGGCGTGCTGGGGGTGTACGACAGCCGCAGGCTGCACGGCGCCGAACAGCCGCAGACTTACAACGTCGCCTTCGCGTGCGAGGTCGTGGGCGGGGAGTTGACCACGACGAACGAGTCGCTCGACTTCGGATGGTTCACCCGCGCCGACGCGGCGGAGGTGTCCCTGTACCGGGGCCACAGGGTGAAGGTCCCCCAGATGTTCGACATCCGGGCGGGAATCGTCGCCGCCCCGGCCTTCCACTGAACTGTGGACGGACGATGACGGAAGCGCCTCCGTCTCGCATGTAACAATTCGGTAACTCCGCCTTTAAGCGTTTATCTATGTCGATATCTACGTGCATCGACTATTGACAGCGGGTTACCGAGTATGGAAGCCTCCTGTACCAGGTGGCCTGACCCCTGGGCCGCCGAACCCTTCGTGAGAGGAACACCCCTTATGAAACGCCTGCTCATCGCAGGCAGCGCGGCCGCACTTGCGGTGGCGGCGGGTCTGGTAGGCGCTACGGCCTACGCGGACTCCGGCCACGGTAAGAGCGGCTCGCTGCAAGCGGCGGCGAAGGCGGCGACCGCCTATGTCCATGACAATGGTGATTCGTTGCACGCCAGTAAATCCGAAAAGTTCGTCCGCCAGCAAACCCTGAAGGTGCTCGGCCTGACGTACACCACCTACGAGCGCACCTATAAGGGCCTGGACGTGGTGGGCGGTGACACCGTGGTGGCGACCAACTCCGCGGGCAAGATCGCCTTCGCCAACACCGCTCAGACCCACAAGATCGACCTCGACACCATCAAGCCGAGCGTGAGCGTCGACAAGGTGCTCAGCGTCGCCGGTAAGAAGGCGTCGAAGCCCGACGTCGTGGTCTACGCGCGAGGCAAAGGCGACCCGGTACTTGCCTACGTGAGCACAAAGAAGGCCGTGAACTCGGACAAGGAGCCCGTCAACCGCAAGTACTACGTGGACGCGCTGTCCGGCAAGAAGATCGACGTCGTCGACTCGACCTTCGCCGGGACCGGCCACCCGTACTACAACGGCAAGGGCGACACGGTCGACATCGGCACCTCCAAGGGCGGCTCCGGCTTCGTCATGGAAGACCCCGACCACAAGGGTCAGTCCTGCGGTGAAGAGGGCAAGGACCCCTTCACCAAGGACACCGACGACTGGGGCAGCGGCGACTCCAAGGACCTGGAGACCGCCTGCGTCGACGTGCTGTACGACCTCGGCAAGGAAGCCGGAATGCTCAAGGACTGGCTGGGCTACGACGGCGTCGACGGCAAGGGCGGCTACTTCCCGTCCTCGGTCAACCTTGACGACGTCAACGCCTACTGGGACGGCAGCTCCACCCACTTCGGGCACTCCCAGGACGGCGAGCGCAACCTGACGTCCATCGATATCGTGGCGCACGAGAACGGCCACGGCATCTTCCAGTTCACCCCGGGTGGTTCCGACGGTGACAACGAGACCGGCGGTATCAACGAGGGCGACAGCGACATCTTCGGCGCCCTGACCGAGTGGTACGCCAACGAGCCGGTCAAGGACGGCTCCGACAGCCCGGACTACACCGTTGGCGAGGCCGCCGGCCTGCTCAACCCGGGTGAGCCGATTCGCAGCATGCCGGACCCGTCGTCGATCGACAACGCTCCGAACTGCTGGAGCACCGACATCCCGAACACCGAGGTGCACGCCGCCGCCGGTCCGATCAACCACATGTTCTACATGCTGGCCGAGGGCACCGAGAAGAAGGACGACCAGCGTCCGGGTTCCAAGGCCTGCGATGGTTCCACCATCAAGGACGGTCTGGGAATCGAGCAGGCGGGCAAGGTCTGGATGGGCGCCCTGATGGGCAAGACCTCCGGCTGGACCTACGCCGACGCGCGCACCGCGACCCTGCAGTTCGCCTCTTCGTCGGACCAGTTCAAGACCTGCGACGAGTACAACGCCGCCAAGGCCGCCTTCGACGCGATCAGCGTCCCCGGCGACAACGACCCCACCTGCTCCAAGTAATGGGGTTAACGTTCAGCGAAAGAGGGCGTCCTCGCGGCCAGCGCCGCGGGGGCGCCCTTTCGCGCGATTGAATATGATGTCCGCATCCTTCGTACCGACCCCCTTCTCCCACGGAATGTCACACATCCTGAGTATCGATAATTTTCTTGACGGCGAGGCATCCTTTGGCATGCCGGTGCCCG
>NZ_DASQPW010000160.1:0-5420 GCF_035643755.1 Stackebrandtia sp.
CAGCGTGACGAAGGTGGCGCCGGGCGCGCCGAGGGCCGCGCGGGCGTCGGGGTCGGCGGCGGCGGTCTCGTCCACGAGCTCGGACGTCTCGGTTTCCTTGCGCCGCAACGCGTCGCGCGCCGTGGCGACCGCGAGCGCGGCCGCGGCATCGCCCGGCGGACGGGCGGCGGGTTCGCTCATGAGTCGATGGTGACACGGATACGTCACCGCCATCGGACAACCTCACGGCGATCCATGCGAGGATCGGGCCATGGAGTCACACGACAGCTCGGATGTCATCGTTCACCCATCTGCCGTCCGCCCCGAGGAGACCAATGTGGATAGCCTGGAGGGGAAGGTGGCCCTGGTGACGGGGGCGGGCAGCCCCGAGGGCATCGGGTTCGCCGTCGCCAAGCGGCTGCGCGCCGCGGGCGCCGAGGTCATCATCGTGTCGACCACCAAACGCATCCACGAGCGCGCCGCCGAGATCGGCGGCACGGGCTTCGTCGTCGACCTCACCGAGGACGCCGAGGTGGCGGGCCTGTCCGACGCGATCTCCGAACAGATCGGCGAGGTCGACGTCCTGGTCAACAACGCCGGTCTCGCCTCCAAGACGGGGCCCGCCGTGCTGCGCCCCGTCGCCCAGCTCACCTACGCCGAGTGGCAGAACGAGGTGCAGCGCAACCTGTCCACCACGTTCCTGGTGAGCCGCGCCTTCGTCCAGGGCATGGCCGAGCGCGGCTGGGGACGGGTCGTCAACGTCGCCGCCACCGCGGGCGTCGTCAACGGGGTCCCCGCCGAGGCCGCCTACGCCGCCGCCAAGGCGGGAGTCGCGGGCCTGACCCGCGCGCTGTCCATGGAACTGGTCGCCGACGGCGTCACCGTCAACGCGGTGGCCCCCGGCCTGATCCGCACGGGCTCCTCCACCGTCCCCGAACTCCAACGCGGCCTCGACATGCCGATCGGCCGCCCGGGCACCCCCGACGAGGCGGCCGCGGCCGCGGCGTTCCTGTGCTCGCCGTCGGCGGGCTACATCACGGGCCAGGTCCTCGTCGTCGACGGGGGCGCCGCCATCCGCGCGTTAGCGTGGAGACATGACGAACGCGGCGTTCTTCCTGTACGACGGCGACTGCGCCTTCTGCACGCGGTGCGCCGAGTTCATCGTCCGCCGCGTCCGTCCCGGCGCCGCGGTGGAACCCTGGCAGCGCTTCGACATCGCCGCCGCGGGCCTGTCCGCCGCCGACTGTCAGCGGGCCGTCCAGTGGGTCGACCCGCCCGCCCCCGTGCGCTCGGGCCCGGCGGCGATCGCGGCGGTGCTGCGCGATTCGCGTGGGCGCCTTGGCTTCTGGCGGGCCGTCGGCCGCGTTGCCGACCTGCCGCCGGTGCGCGCCGCGGCCGGCCCCGTCTATCGCCTGGTGGCCCGCAACCGCCACCGCATGCCGGGCGGCACCGCCTCCTGCGCGCTGCGTTAGTTTCAGCGCGTGGACGACAACGAGGTGGGCGTCGGCCCGTGGACCGGCGACTGGCCCACCGACGCGCGGTACGACCCCGAGCTGCTGGCCGACGGCGACCGCCGCAACGTCGTCGACGGCTACCGCTACTGGCGCCGCGAGGCGATCGTCGCCGACCTGGACTCCCGCCGCCACGACTTCCACGTCGCGATCGAGAACTGGCAGCACGACTTCAACATCGGCACGGTGGTGCGCAACGCCAACGCCTTCGCCGCCCGCGCCGTCCACATCGTGGGCAAGCGGCGCTGGAACCGCCG
Organism: Stackebrandtia sp.; assembly: GCF_035643755.1. Classification (NCBI taxonomy): domain Bacteria; kingdom Bacillati; phylum Actinomycetota; class Actinomycetes; order Glycomycetales; family Glycomycetaceae; genus Stackebrandtia; species Stackebrandtia sp. Next base: position 1,748 of record NZ_DASQPW010000160.1, read on the forward strand.
CGGCGCCATGGTCACCGACCGATACCAGCACGTCCACCACCACCCGACCATCGACGAGTTCCTGGCGTGGGCCACACAGGACGGACTCGACATCATCGGCATCGACAACCTTCCCGGCAGCGTGCCCCTGGAGACGACCGGACTGCCGCGCCGCTGCGTGCTGTTCTTCGGCCAGGAGGGACCGGGTCTGTCCACTCAGGCGCGCGGCGCGTGCCGACGGGTCTGCTCCATCGCCCAGTTCGGATCGACCCGCTCCATCAACGCGGGTGTCGCCAGCGGGATCGCCATGCACGCCTGGGTTCGCGCCCACGCGCGGCTACCCACTTCGGACACCATTGGCGAGTAATCCGACGTAGTGACGGATATGCGACACCGACGCGCCGAAGCGCCCGTCACTTCATGATTTGTCGGACTTGCGACATTAGTACCGTCTAGGCTGTCCATTGCCTGGTGCGATAGAGACTCAGGGGTGCGCTTGGGGTAAAAGGAAGCTAACCTAGAGGCGGCAGAACCCATTGAAAGGCGACGCCGTGGCCGTAGACGTTACGACTGACAAGAAGTACATCATCGCGACACAAGCTGTACGCTCAGTGGTGTCCGTGAATCCAGGAGAACCGGCTTTCACCAATGTGGTCGGTGGCCGGGGTTCGTTCGAGACGCTGTGGGAGGGGGTTCGCCCGACATGAAGAAGATACTGATGTGGGCCGGAGTGGCCTTCTTGGTTTTCTTTGTCGCATTCAAGCCTGACAGCGCCGGCAACGTCGTCACGACGATCGCCGGCACGATCGCCGATATCGGCAATGGCTTCGCCACGTTTATCTCAGGACTCGTCTCCTGATGACCGATGGCAGCCGCTCGGGCGACGGTGATCCGGGAGAGTCAGAAGACCGGATCACCGAATCGCTCGATCCACCGAACCAGCGGCAACCATCCGAGACCGCCAGCGGTTCGGTGGACCCCAACGCGGCACCCCGGTCGTCCACCCCGGATATCGGAGAGGACGACCTCACCGGTTTCCGATTCGACGCTTCGGGAATGCCCTTGGGCCCCAGCAATATGCCCGTACCGGACGTGCCGTCCCCCCTGGCCGCCCGGTACCTGTTCCCCACCGAGAAGTACCGCGGCGAGTGGCGCCGCCACTGGATCCACCTGATGCCCGTCATCGTGGTGGGCATCCTCGCGACCTTCGTCGGCGGCTACGTCACCGGCCTGTTCGCCAAGGGCGGCAACCAGACCCTGGTCACCGGCGTCGTCATCGTCTACATCCTCATCCTGCTGTGGGGGGCGTGGCGGGTCTTCGACTGGTACTTCGACCGCTTCATCCTCACCAACAAGCGGGTCATGGTCATCAACGGCATCGTCACCCGCAAGGTCGCGATGATGCCGCTGCTGCGGGTCACCGACATGAAGTACGAGCAGTCGCCGCTGGGCCGCATGATGAACTACGGCAGCTTCGTCATGGAGTCGGCCGGTCAGGACCAGGCGCTGCGCGAGGTCAAGCACCTGCCCGATCCCAACGAGCTCTATCTCCAGATCTGCGAGGAGATGTACGAGCCCGAGGCCGTGGACGCCCGCGACACCGCGGACGAGAGCCTCGACGACGAGCTCCAAAACGACAGCGCCCGCGGCGGCGACGCGTAGTCGGCCGTCACTTCACCGGGACGGCGCAGATCGACCAGCTCGCCCGATGGTGGCGCCCGCCGTATTCGGTGAAGGTCTTGCCGTCGGAGTGGTCGGAGCAGATCCCACCGCCGTAGCCGCTGGTCTTCTCCACCACCTCGTAGCGGGCGTCCTTGCTGCCGCAGTCGACCACGTCCAGGCCGCCGACGAAATGGTCATCCATGCTGGACAGACAGTCGCCGACGTTCGGGTTCGACTCCAGCAGCCCCAGCGTGAGGCCGGCGCCGCCCAGCAGCACCGCGACCGCGATGCCGAAGACGGTGAATCCGCGGCGGCGGGGGCGCGCCTGCGGCGGGGGATAGGGCGGGTACGGCCGGGTCGGAAACGGCGGCGGCGGTACCGGCGGTGGGTAGGGCGGCCGCTGCCGCGGTCCGTACTGCTGTGGGTGGGACATCGAGTCTCCCGTGTGTGGGCCAGAAGTCTTCGACATCCAGACAACGCGCATCGCGCAGTCGGTTCATCACCAAAACGTGCCGTTCAGCCCCACGCCAGGTAGCGCAGCCACAGGTACACCGTGACCATCGCGACCGAAACCACCGTCACCAGCAACCCGTACTTGGTGAATTGCCAGAACGAGATGCGGTGCCCGGATCGCGCGGCGATGCCCAGCGCCACCACGTTGGCCGAGGCGCCGATGGCCGTGGCGTTGCCGCCCAGGTCGGCTCCGAACGCCAGCGCCCACCACAGCACGTGCGACTGTGTCCCGTCGCCGGCGTGGTGCGCCAGCTGCTCGACGATGGGGCTCATCGTCGCCACGTAGGGGATGTTGTTGACGATCGCCGACAGCACCGTCGAACCCCACAACAGCAGCATGGTCGCGCCGGGGACGTTGTCGCCCAGCGCGCCGGTCGCGGCGTCGGAGACCTTGCCGATCACGCCCGTGCTCACCAGCGCGCCCACCATGATGAACAAGCCCGCGAAGAAGACGAGGGTCTCCCACTCGATCTCCCGGGCTATCCGTTCGCCGGGTAGCCGGGAGGCGGCGAAGAGCACCAGGCCGCCGATCATTGCCACAATGGACGGTGAGATGCCCACGGCGCGTTGCAGGGTGAAGCCGGCCAGCACCGCCGCCAGCACCGCCAGCGACATCACGAGCAGCCGCTTGTTCTTGATGGCGTCGCGTTCGCGCAGTGCCATGATCGCCATGGCCCGCTTGGGGTCGTAACGGAACGACTCGCGGAACATGAAGCGGCACATGGCGACCAGCACCAATATCAGCAGCACCACCAGCGGCGCCATGTTCACCAGGAAGTCGTTGAAGGTGATGTGCGCCTTTTGCGAGATGATGATGTTGGGCGGGTCGCCGATCAGGGTGGCCGTGCCCCCGATGTTGGACGCCAGCACCTCGGCGATGATGAACGGCACCGGCTTGAGATTGAGCCGTTCGCACACCAGGAACGTCACCGGCGCCACCAGCAGCACCGTGGTGACGTTGTCCAAGGCCGCCGAGGCCACCGCGGTCACCACGATGAGGATCACCAGGACGCTGAACGGCCGCCCCCGGGCGCGCTTCGCCGACCAGATGGCGAGATATTCGAAGATGCCGGTCTGTTTCAGGACGGCGACGATCAGCATCATGCCCAGCAGCAGGAAGATGACGTTCCAGTCGATGCCGGTCATCTCGTCGAAGAACGCGGTCCGGTCGGTGGCCGCTCCGAGCAGGAACATCACGATCGCGCCGCCCACGGCGGAAGCCACCGGGCGGACGACCTCGGTGGCGATCAGGACGTATGCTCCGGCGAATGCTACGACGGCGGCCCAGGCTTGCCAGGTCACGTCGGACCCCCTTTACGGCGTGGTGAGCGGGACAAACGCCGACCAGACTTCCCGGCACACCACGTGAGGACCACGACGCCGGGAGACATTACCGGTGTCAGGCACTGGACAAATACCCAGGTATCGACGATGATCGTAAAAAGCTCTCGGTGCGTGAAGGAGGGCTAACTCATGGGCAGTAGTTTTTCCTCTTCTACTCATTCCGTGGCACCGGCCG
>NZ_DASQPW010000161.1:0-10888 GCF_035643755.1 Stackebrandtia sp.
AGCGCCACCGCCGCCGCCACGCCCGCCACGGCGGCCACCGAGGCCAGCCCCGACACCACCAGCCGCCGCTGCCCCCGCCGCCGACTGCCGCGCTTCACGCTGTCCAACAGGTCCGCCGCGGGCGGCGGCGCCTTGCGGGCGCGGTCGCCGAACAGCTCGTGGAGCCGATTCTCCAACTCGACGTCGTTCATGAGCACTCCTCCACGGGACGCAACAGGAGCGAAACCTCGGGGTTGTCGCGCAGCCGGGCCAGGCCGCGCGCGGCATGCACCCGCACGGTCGCGGCCGTACAGCCCAGCGATTCGGCGATGTCGGCGTCGGCCAGGTCCTCGTAGTACCGCAGCACCAACACGGCCCGCTGCCGCCGCGGCAGCCCCGACACCAGGTGCCACAGGGCATCGCGGTCGACGATGCGCTGCGCGGCGTCGGCCTCCACGGCGGTGTCGGCGATCTCCCCGGAGACCACCTCCGACGCCGACCGCCTCCGCCGCCACGACAGGAACTGCCGCAGGATCGCCTTGCGGACATAGGCGTCGGGACCCGCGTCGCGCTCGATGCGGCGCCAGCGCCGATGGCAGCGGATCAGGGCCTCCTGCACGAAGTCCTCCGCCCGATGCGCGTCCCCGCACAGCAAGAACGAGAACCGCAGCAGCGCGCCACCGCGCGCCCGCACGTACTCGTCGAAGTCCTCCACACCCCATAGACGCGACGACGTCCCCGAAACGTTTACCCCGATTGCCGTAGCGTTTGCCACGTGGATCTGGAATACCTGCGGGCCCACCCGCACCAGCTGCCGATGTTCATCGAGCACCAACGCATCCGCTGCACCCCCGTCGGCTCGGGCGCCACGGGCGTCTCCCAGCGCCTCACCCTGGACGACGGCTCCGACGTCTTCGCGAAGTTCCTCGAGGACGGCCCCGAGGGCCTGATGGCCGCCGAGCAGCGGGGCCTGCGCTGGATGGCGCAGGCGGGCGCCCCCGTGCCCGAGCTGCTGTGCGGCACCGACGAGGTCCTGGTCACCGAGTGGATCACCCCCGGCGCGCCCTCCCCCGCGGGCGCCGAGGCCCTCGGCCGCGGCCTGGCCCGGCTGCACCGTGCGGGCGCCGAGACCTTCGGCGCCCCCTGGAGGGGGTACATCGGCTCGGCCCCGATGGACAACACGGCGCTCGAGACCTCCTGGCCGCAGTGGTTCGCCAGCCGCCGCCTCCGCCCGTATCTGCGCGCCTCCGTCGACAACGGGTCGCTCGACGGCTCCGACGCCCGCCGCGTCGAGGCCGTCATGTCCCGCCTCCCCGCCCTGTCGGGTCCCGCCGAACCCATCGCGCGCCTCCACGGCGACCTGTGGCCCGGCAACCTCCTGTGGGACGCCGCGGGTCGCGGCTGGCTCATCGACCCCGCCGCCCACGGCGGACACCGCGAGACCGACCTGGCCTGCCTCCACCTGTGGGGCGGCCCGGCGCACCTGGACCGCATCGTCGCGGGCTACCAGGACGTCTGGCCGCTGGCGGAGGGCTGGCGGGAGCGGCTGGGGCTGCACCAGTTGTTCCTGCTGCTGGTGCACACGACGCTGTTCGGACGGTCGTATCGCGACCAGGTGCTGGCGTCGGCGTCGGTGTTCGAGTAGGTCGTGGGTTAGGCTGTGCCCAGTCCACATTCCACGGACTGACACCTCGATCCACCCTCCCAGCACGAAACGCGGCACCATGCCATCAACGCCCCTGCTCGACATCGCGCACGTGTGCAAGGACTTTCGCGGCGGCGTGCGCGCCAACGCCGACATCAGTTTCCAGGTTCGGCCCGGCGAGGTCTTCGGTCTGCTCGGCCACAATGGAGCCGGCAAGACCACCCTGCTCAATCAGGTGATCGGTCTGCTGCGCCCCACCTCGGGGTCCATTCGCCTGGACGGCGCCGACGCGGTCGCCGATCCCGACATGGCGCGGCGCTTCTGTTCGTTCCAGCCTCAGTCCCCGACGCCCGCCGAGGGGCTGACCCCCCGCCAGGCCATCGAGATGATGGCACGGATACGCGGAGCGTCCAGGAAGGAGGGACGCACGCGCGCCGACGAGCTCGTCGCGGCGCTCGACATCACCGAGTGGGCGGATCGCAAGAGCGACAAGCTTTCCGGCGGGGTGAAGCGGTTGGCGGCGTTCGGGATGACGGTGGCGCGCCCGGGCCACGTGGTGATGTTCGATGAGCCCACCAACGACGTCGACCCCGTCCGCAGGCGTCTGCTGTGGACGCAGATCCGCGAACTCGCCGACGGCGGCAGCGCCGTGCTCCTGGTGACCCACAACGTATTGGAGGCCGAACGCGCCGTCGATCGGCTGGCCGTCCTGGACAAGGGCGCGGTGCTCGCCCAGGGCACCCCGACGCAGCTGCGCGGTGACCAGGCGGGAAGGCTCCGCGTCGAACTGGTCTCCATCGACCCCGCCGTCGCCGCCGAACTGGCATCGGCCTTCGGCGGCGTCGTCACGGGACGGCGGGTCCTCGCCTCGATCGACGCCGCCGACTGCGCCTCCGCCATCGCACGGGTGCAACGGGAACAGGAGCTCGGCCGCATCGACGAGTTCGCCATCACCCCGACCAGCCTGGAGGACGTGTACGTCCGCTTGGTCGGCGCCGAGGCGCCCGAGGGGGTGAACGATGAGGCACTGGTCGCGTAGCTACTACTTCCTGTTGAAGTGGAACGTGTTGCGGTTCAGGAGCGTCCTTCCGCTGCACATCACCGTCCAAACGCTACTGTCCGCGGGCGTGGTGCTGGGTTACGCGTTCCTGATCCCGCACCTCACGCCCGCCAACGCCCTGTACCTGTCGACGGGCGGCATGACGATCTCGCTGGTGATGGTGGGCATGGTGATGCTCCCCAGCACCCTGTCCTACCGCAAGGAGACGGGACTGTTGGAGTTCCAGCGCTCCCTGCCCGTCCCGCGAATGTCCATGATGGCCGCCGACGCCACCATGTGGATCGTCGTCGCGATACCCGGCCTGGTCGTGGCCATGCTGCTCGCGGTGCTCCGATTCCACTTGCGACTTTCGCCCAGCCCCATGGTGATTCCCGCGCTGGCCCTGGTGGTCGTCGGTTCGGTGTCCGTCGGCTACACGATCAGCTACCTGGTCAAACCCGTGCTGGTCAACCTGATCACCAACGTCATCATCGTGGTCACCATGATGTTCGCCCCCATCAACTTTCCCGCCGAGCGCCTCCCCGACTGGCTGGCGGCCATCCACCGGTTCCTCCCCTTCGAGTACATGGCCCAGGCGATCCGCGAGACCGTCAACGTTCCCCGCGCGGGGGTGTCGGCGCTTCCCTTTGTGGTGATGACGATCTGGGCTGTGCTGGGGCTCACCGTCGCGACACGGGCGCTGACCCGCAGACAGTGACAGGATGGCCCGCGTGAGCGAACCCGACATCCTCTCCCTCGGCGACCTGCGGCTCCACGGCGGCGGGGTGTTGCCCGACGCCAAGCTGGCCTTCAACACCTACGGCTCGCCCGCCGCGTCCCAGGCGATCGTCTTTCCCACCTGGTTCGCGGGCACCCACGAGGCCAACGAGTGGCTCATCGGCGAGGGCAGGGCCCTGGACACCTCGAAGTACTTTGTGGTGGTCCCGCACCTGTTCGGCAACGGCGTGTCCAGCTCGCCCAGCAACACGCCGGCGCCGTTCGACAGGGCGCGATTCCCGCACGTCAGCATTCTGGACAATGTGGACGCACAGCATCGGCTGCTCACCGAGCACCTCGGCGTGGACCGCGTCGCCCTGGTGCTCGGGGCGTCGATGGGCGCCGCGCAGGCATACCAGTGGGCCGCGCGATACCCCGACCTCGTCGAGCGGATCGCGCCGATCACGGGCTCGTCCCACACCAGCCCGCACAACCAGGTGTTCCTGGAGGGCCTGCGCGCCGCGCTCACCGCGGACGGCTCCTTCGCCGACGGCGACTACACCGAGCAGCCCCGGGCGGGACTGCGGGCGTTCTCGCGGGTATACGCGGGTTGGGGGCTGTCGCAGGCGTTCTACTGGCAACGGATCCACGAGCGCCTCGGCTTCTCGTCCCTTGAGGACTTCATAGTCGGGGTATGGGAGGCGAACTTCGCCGACTGGGACGCCAACGACCTGCTGGCCATGATGCGCACCTGGACCGGCGCCGACATCGGGCAGACCCCGGGATGCGGCGGCGACACCGCCGCGGCGCTCGCGTCCATCAAGGCCCGCGCCCTGGTGATGCCGTCGGAACGCGACCTCTACTTCCCCGTCGCGGACGAGCGCTGGGCGGTGGAACGCATGGCCGACGCCGAACTGCTGGTCATCCCCGGCGTGTGGGGGCACATCGCGGGAGGCGGGGCCGACCCCGAGGCCGCGAAGTTCATCGCCGCGGCGCTGACACGGTTCCTCGCGTCCTGACCCGTCGCCGCGGTGGGGCGATTCATAGCGGGCGGGCGCGTCGTCGACGGCGTCGCGGGCGGCACGTAGGTTGACCCCGTTGACCAGTCATAACAGGGAGGACGTTTCATGAAGTTCGCGCTCATGATCATCGAGACCGCCGAGTCGAAGCGCAGCATCGCCACCGACAACGCGGCGCACGGCGGGGCGATCGGCAAGTGGATGGGCGAGCTCGGGGCGACGGGGAAGCTGGTCGGCGGCGAGGCCTTCGACACCGTCGACAGGCAACCGACCGTGGTGCGCAAGAGCGCCGACGGCGTCGCCGTGTCGAACGCCCCGTTCGCGGGCGAGACCGAGACCATCGGCGGCTACATCCTGGTGGAGGCCGCCGACGAGGCCGAGGCCGTCGAGATCGCCAAGACCTGGCCGACGCCCGAGACCATCGAGATCTGGCCCGTGCTGCCGAACTAGCGGTAGTGCTCGGGGTCGGGGAGCATCTCGTTCATCGACCCCGAGCGGAACCCTTGGGGGTCAAGGGAAACGCGGCGGTAGCCGTCGAGCGGGTTCCACAGGGAGGGTCGCGCCGCGACCGCGTCGACCAGGTCGGCGTCGACCTCGACCCTGGCGTGGTCGTCGCCCAGATCGCGGACGCGCAGATTGCGGACGGCGATTCCCGCGTCGCGCAGGGACAGCCGCAGGGCGGTCTCGGCGCGCGACACCCGTGCCAGGCCGCCGCTGGTGACCTCGATGCCGTAGGCGATGCGGCTGGACAGGCAGGCGGCGGCGGGCTTGTCCCAGGTGGAAAGCCCCCAGTCGCGGGAGGCGGCGCGGACCTGGGCCTTGGTGAAGCCGCTGTCGCGCAACGGCGTGACGGCGCCCCGCTCGGCGGCGGCACGGATGCCCGGGCGGAAGCCCGCGATGGCGTCGTCGGCGTTGGTCCCCGTGGCGATGTGGGCCACGCCGCGCTGGGAGGCCAGCGGCGCCAGGGTGTCGAGCAGCTCGGACTTGCAGAAGTAGCAGCGGTCGCCCGCGTTGGCGCGATACCCCTCGCGGGACAGCTCGTCGGTGCCCGGCGTGAGATGGACCACCCCGAGGCCGCGGGCGAACCCGCGGGCACCATCCAGTTCGGACTCGGGCAGGCTCGGCGACACGGCGGTCGCGGCGGTCACGGCGTCGGCGCCGAGCGCGCGCACGGCCGCGGCCAGCAAAAACGCCGAGTCCGCCCCGCCCGAGAAAGCCACCATGAGCGAGCCGTACCCACGCAACCGCCGCTGGAGATCGTCCAGCGCGGCGCACAGAGTTGCGTCGAGGCCAGTGGTCATGCCGCGAAGCCTACGTCGGGGGCCGTGCGGCGGCTCAGACTCGGGTCGATGGCGAGATGCCGTTTCTCGACATCGAGGAGTTGGCGTCGAACAGGTCGATTTGTTCGCTGGCAAGGCGGAGGAGGAGCTAGTGCTTATGGCACTTGCGACGACGACAACCCCGCCAGCGGGTAAATCGGACGTTCAAAGACAGCTCCTCAGATGCTGTTGATGTAGTCCTCGGCGGCGGAGCTGCCCGCCATGGAGGACTGGACGGCCTCGTCCAGTTTGGAGCGGACGTCCTCCCAAAACGACATGGCCTCTCGGGGCTTGTCGTGGCTGGTGTCCTGCGATGCCTCCTGGATCGCCGAGACGGCATTGTCGATCGCCGTCTTGGCGGATTCGATGAAGCTGATGCACTCATTGGACTGTTCGATGGCCTGTTGGGTCTGTGCCTTTACTTCCGCGATGGACATGGGTGGTTTTCCTCCTCGGGGGGTACGGAGTCGTGTCTCAAGACGGTTCTCCCGTGCCCGAATCGATGGTTCGGTCGCGCCGTGGGACACCGTGCCCTCAGGCACCGCTCGCCCAGGCGGACGCTTGGGCCGCGGCACTGGACGAGTGCGCCAACGCCTGTTCGCAGGCTTCCATGCCGCTTTCCAAGGCGGACACCATTTCTGGGACCTCTTCGAGGCCCGAGTCCTGGGTTTCCTTTATCACCCTGGCAAGCGCGTCACGCAGCCGAGACTTCATGGTGGACACCAGTGCGTCCACATCGGTCTTAACGAGGTGGACGGTGTCGTCAACGGCCCTCCGCAGCTCGCCGACATTGGTGAAGCTTGACGGCCCGCGAGATCCGTTCCAAGCCGTGTAGGCGATTTTCGTGGCCTCGCCCACCGCGACGCCGACGATCGCGCCCACGTAATCGCCCGCGATCCATCCGAGAGAAACAGCCGTCATGGTGACCGCGGACCTGGTGCCCTCACCGAAGACGCTGGCGAACCACACGCCGCCCTGGCGTCGCAGCGATTCGCGAAACCGTTGCCGCTTACCGTGTTTGCTGCTGCGTGTCCCGCCGTATTTACCCATGGACGGGCTCCAGATAGCCACATTCGGATGCGACGATCACGGGCAGCATCTCCGCTAGGTGCCCCGCGACGCTTTCGGGGGTCTCGTCGGGATACTCGGCGGCCAGCAGTGCGCAGCCGTTCCAGATCGATCCGTCGCGATGCGAACCCGCCCACAGGATCCGCGTCCAACTGTCGACACTCAACTGTTCCTCGCCGTTGTTGCCGATGGCGTAGAGGTCGGGATCGGTCGGCGAGTTGCCGAAACTGCTCGCCGTGGGCATCAGGATGTACTCGCGCAGGAATGGTTCCAATGGATCGTTGGCGAGGTCCACCTCGACCAGGGCGTTCATCCCGATCAGCTTGTCGATGATGTGTTCGAGGTCGCGATCGCTCAGCTTGTCATTGTTGTCATGGACGGCGCGCCGCAGCGCGTCGCGATCGAATCTCGTCTCATAGTGTGCTCGCGGATTCGAGTGGGCCATCACCCACACGCCAGTCTCGTTGAACGTCAACCTTTCCAGCTCGTCCCCGATGAGAATCTCGACGTACGCGAACTCACCCTTGTCGTCGTAGCACGGCCCCAGCGTTCGCCCGATCGCAATGATGCTCCTCGTCATCGCTGTCCCCCCTAGATCCTGTTCCTGAAGTTCTGGATCGCCGTGGCGGCACGCTGCACCGCCACGTCACAGTCCTGGGTGGCGCGGCTGGCGGCATCGAACTCACCAACGGCATCGCGCGCGTCGTCCCGTGCCGAGCCATCGCTGTAGGCGCCGATGACCTGGGCCGCCTCGCCATAACCCTTCTTCACGCTGTCCGCCAAGCGGCGTATGGCATCGAGCTCTTCCAGCACCGCGCGCATTTCGATCTTCACGATGTCGGTCATGGCGTCCCCACCGCCACGCCGACACTTCCGTGTCCACTTGCGGGTCGACGGAGGACGATCAAGACTGCGGGCATGGCGCATCGATTCCTCAATGTCACTACATCAATGAATTGATGCGGGCTCATCGCTTGCCGCCCAGCGCTTCCCACCGTCGAGCAACGGCGTAGTGACACTCAATGAACAGTAAATCGCTTGTCCGATCTCCGCGCGATCCGCCTGTCGGCTATCCGACAACAACGCGAGGCGGGTCCCCCCGATCGGGTGACCCGCCTTGAGATAGCGAAATGTCTACAGTGCCTCAGTCGGGTCTCACCCGAGCAACCCCGCCTCCCTGGCCGCCTTCAGCGACGGCTTGACCTGGTGGGTCGGCCCCGCGGCGACGGCGTCCAGGGTCTTCAGGCCCTCGCCCGTGTTGTAGATGACGGTCTCGGCGGCGGGGTCGAGCCTGCCCTGGGCCAGCAGCTTCTTCAGGGTCGCGACCACCACTCCGCCCGCCGTCTCGGCGAAGACACCCGTGGTGCGGGCCAGCAGCCGAATTCCATCGCGGATCTCGTCGTCGTCCACGTCGGCCATCCAGCCGCCGCTGCGCCGCACCGCCTCGATGGCGTAGGGGCCTGCGGCGGGGTCGCCGATGTTGAGCGACTTGGCGATGCCCGTGGGCTTCACGGGGACGATGTCGTCGGTGTCGTTCTCCAGCGCCGTCACGATCGGGTTGCAGCCGCGCGACTGGGCCCCGAACACTCGCTGCTCGGCGGAGTCCACGAGCCCGATCTCCGCCATCTCGGTGAATGCCTTGTCCACCTTGGTGAGCAGCTCGCCCGAGGCCATCGGGATCACCACCTGGGCGGGCACCCGCCAGCCCAGCTGCTCGGCGACCTCGTAGCCCAGTGTCTTGGAGCCCTCGGCGTAGTACGGGCGCACGTTGACGTTGACGAAGGCGGTGTCCTCGAACTCGTCGGTCTCGGTGAGCTCGCCGCACAGGCGGTTGACGTCGTCGTAGTTGCCCTCGATCGCCACCAGCTGTCCACCGTAGACCGCCGTGGTGATGATCTTGCCGGGCTCCAGGTCGTAAGGGATGAAGACAATGGACGGTTTGCCCGCGCGCGCCGCGTGGGCGGCCACCGAGTTGGCGAGGTTGCCCGTGGAGGCGCAGGCGAAGCGCTCGAAGCCGAGCTGGGAGGCCGCCGTGAGGGCCGCCGAGACCACGCGGTCCTTGAAGGAGTGGGTGGGGTTGGCGCTGTCGTCCTTGACCCACAGGGTTTTCATGCCGAGCTCGCGGGCCAGGTTGTCGGCCCTGATCAGCGGGGTCATGCCGGGGTTGAGGGTGACGCGGGTGGACGGGTCGACGCCCGCGGGCAGCAGGGCGGCGTAGCGCCACAGGTTGTTCGGGCCCGCCTCGATCCGCTCGCGGGTGACGCGGGCCAGGGCGGCGGCGTCGTAGTCGACCTCGAGCGGGCCGAAACACTGCCAACAGGCGTGCTGGGCGGCCAGCGGGTAGGTGGCCTGGCAGTTGCGGCACACCAGGCCGGTGGCGGGGCTGTCGGTGAATGGTGTGGTGGCGACGGACGCGCTCACGCTGATCTCCTTCGTACGCGGGGGCCGTGTACTCCCCGCGAAGGAAGCCGCAGCCTCATCTTCCCGACGCGTTCAGCATCGGCCGGATTTGGCACCTGCCCGCACGGGGTGGTTGCCGCGGTGTCGACGGGCCGTTCCCTCGACCGCTCTGGATGAAGTACGGCGGATTCTACGCCACGCCCGCGGGGACCGCCACCATGACGGCCGTCACCTGCGCGAACGGCTCAGCGCCAGACGAGGGCGGCGGATTCGTCGGCGTTCATGTAGTGCAGATACCGCTTGGCGACGGCGGCGTCGACGGACTTGGCGGCCGTGCACACCGTGATCACCGCGACCTGCCTGTCGACGCCGATCACCCAGTCCTCGTACGCCGGGTGAGGCAGGCGCCCGAGCTTCTTGATGGTGAGGTCGCGGCGGGAGATGTCGTCCGTCAGTCGCTTGGCGGCCTTCTTGCTGGACATCACCACGAAGAGGTTGGTGAGCTTGAGATCCCCGCCCTCGGCGGCGTAGCTGACCTCGGCGCCGTAACGGCACCCCAGTTTGGGCAGCTTCGAGGAGTGGGCGAAGCCGCAGCGCTCGAAGTCCCAGCCCTTGAGGTGCTTGGCATCCAGCTTGACGTCGCCCAGCTTGAAATGCCAGTCGTGGTCGTAGTCGGAGGCGCTGATCCTGCCCGGGGTCCCGCCTCCACTGTGGGAGGCCGAGTCGGCCGCCATCACCACGATCCCCGCGACCAGGGCCACGACGATGATCAGACCGACCCCCACCACGAGGCCCAGCGTCGTCGACAGCCCCGACCGGCGCGGCCTCGGAAGCGGCGTGGCGGTGACGCCCGCGCGCGGGATCGGGGGGAAGGGCGGGGGCGCGGCCGGGGTCGGGCGATCCCCGGGGAGGTCGGGCCCGGGCTCCGACGGTTCATCCGATGTGGACTTCGTTGGAGGCGGCGGCGGGACCGGACCCGGCGCCGCGGTCGGGTCGGGGAAGGTCTGGTCGGCGGGCGGGAATGTCACGGTCTACCAGGGAAGTTCCGAGGCGTGGTCGGTGTGGAACGCGTCCAGGACCTCGGTGGAGGTGTCCACCACCTGCTTGTCGTCGGTGTCGATGGCGCCGATCGTGGCGACCAGGTAGCGGCCGTTGGGCTCCACGTAGCCGTAGACCTCGCGGGACTCGTCGTAGATGCCGCTTTCGGAGTGGAACTTGAAACTCGTGAAGTCCAAATCGGACGCATCGAGGGCGGAGCCGCTGTCGCCGAACACCAGGATCAGCTGCGCGATGCCCATGTGCCCGTCATCGCTCTGGTAGGCGGCCTCGATGCCGTAGGAGCAGCCCGCGTCGTTGAGCACCTTCTGCGCCGAGGCCAGGCCGACGTCGCAGCAGTCGCCGTGGTCCCAGGAGCCCAGGCGCTTGGCCGAGGCGGAGTCGCGGGGGTCCTTCCACGTCTTGTCCTTGTAGAACGTGGTGGCGTGCAGGCGGGCGCTGCCCTGCGGCGGGTCGCCGGGCTCGCACGCGATGCCGCTGGTGTCGGTCTTGGCGGCCGGGGACGAACCGGCGCCGTGGTCGATGACGATCAGCGCCGTGACCAGGGCGATCGCCGCGATCGCGCCGAGGGTGGCCAGGACGGCCCAGCCGCGGCGGCGGGCGGGATCGCGCTCGGGTTCCGGCGGCGGGCCCGGGTCGAGCGGCG
>NZ_DASQPW010000162.1:0-19465 GCF_035643755.1 Stackebrandtia sp.
TCGTGCTGCAATCGGCCGAGGTGATGAAGGCCGCGGTCGCCTACCTCGAACCGCACATGGAGAAGAACGACGCCGACGAGGGCAAGGGCCGGATCGTGCTCGCCACGGTGAAGGGCGACGTGCACGACATCGGCAAGAACCTGGTGGACATCATCCTGTCCAACAACGGTTACAGCGTCGTCAACATCGGCATCAAGCAGCCCCTCAACGCCATTGTGGAGGCCGCCGAGGAGCACAGCGCCGACGTCATCGGCATGTCGGGGCTGTTGGTGAAGAGCACCGTGGTCATGAAGGACAACCTCGCCGAGATGATGTCCCGCGGCCTCGCCGAGCGCTGGCCGGTGCTTCTGGGCGGCGCCGCCCTGACCCGCTCCTACGTGGAGGACGACCTGCGGGAGATGTACGCCGACGGCCAGGTCCACTACGCCAAGGACGCCTTCGAGGGCCTCACCCTCATGGAGAAGGTGATGGAGTCGCGGCGCAGCGGCACCGCCGTCATCGACCCCGAACAGCAGGCCAAGATCGAGCGGCGCCGCGCCCGCCGCGCCCGCCACGCCGAGCTCAAGGCCGACACGGCCCCGTCCCTGGACGACGACTCGGTGCGCTCCAATGTGGCCACCGATGTGGCGATCCCGCGCGCCCCGTTCTTCGGCACCCGGGTCGTCAAGGGCGTACCCACGGCCGACTACGCGGCGATGCTGGACGAGCGCGCCACCTTCCTGGGCCAGTGGGGCCTGAAGCCGTCCCGCGGCAGCGACGGACCCTCCTACGAGGACCTGGTCGAGACCGACGGCCGCCCGCGCCTGCGCTACTGGCTGGACCGCCTCGCCACCGACAAGGTGCTCGACCCGGCCGTGGTCTACGGCTACCTGCCCTGCTACTCCGAGGGCAACACCCTGGTGGTGCTGGACGAGAACGCCCACAGCGAACGCGCCCGCTTCACCTTCCCCCGGCAGCGCCGCGAACGCCGCCTGTGCATCGCCGATTACTTCCGCCCCAAGGAGTCGGGCGAGCTGGACGTCATCGGCCTGCAACTGGTCACCATCGGCCGCGCGGCCAGCGAGTACACCGCCAAGCTGTTCGCCCAGCACGCCTACCGCGACTACCTCGAGGTGCACGGCCTCAGCGTCCAGCTCACCGAGGCGCTGGCCGAGTACTGGCACAAGCGGATGCGTTCGGAGATGCTGCTGCCCGACGGCACCTCGCTGGTCGACTCCGACCCGTCCGACCTGGACGGCGTCCTCGGCGTCGACTACCGCGGCTGCCGCTACTCCTTCGGCTACGCGGCCTGCCCCCAGCTGGAGGACCGCGCCAAGACCGTGTCGATCCTGCGCCCCGAGCGCATCGACGTCGAACTCACCGAGGAGTTCCAGCTCACGCCCGAGCAGTCCACCGACGCCCTCGTCGTTCACCATCCCGAGGCCTCGTATTTCAACGCGAAGTAACGTGAGGTCACACGGGGTTTCACCGGGCCCGCCAGGCTCGATGAATCGGCGACGAGGGAGAGATCACGGATGAGCGAGGCACGACTGCGCGCCGTCTTGTTCGACATGGACGGCACACTG
The DNA here is from genome assembly GCF_035643755.1 of Stackebrandtia sp. NCBI lineage: Bacteria > Bacillati > Actinomycetota > Actinomycetes > Glycomycetales > Glycomycetaceae > Stackebrandtia > Stackebrandtia sp. The sequence goes on from NZ_DASQPW010000162.1 coordinate 1,566, forward strand.
CTGGACTCGGAGAAGCTGTGGGCGGTGGCGCTGCGCGACCTGTGCGCCCGCCTGGGCCACGAGCTCACGCCCCAGCTGCGCGCCGACCTGGTGGGCATGGACCAGTACGAATCCATGGTGCTGCTGCACTCCCGCCTCGGCCTGTCGCCCGACGGCATCGCGGACAACACCCGCTGGCTGGTGGCGCGGGTCAAGGCGCTGTTCGCCGGCGGTGTGGTCTGGCGGCCCGGCGCGCGCGAGCTCCTGGAAGCGGTGCGCGCCAAGGGTTACCGCACCGCCCTGGTGACGGCCACGGGGCGGGAGCTTGTCGACGTGATCCTGTCGGGCATCGGCGACGACTGGTTCGACGTCACCATCGTGGGCGACGAGGTCGCCCGCAACAAGCCCGACCCCGAGCCCTACGCCACGGCCATGCGCCGCCTCGGCCTGGCCCCCAACGAATGCCTGGCCATCGAGGACTCGCCGACGGGCGTGGCCAGCGCGACGGCCGCGGGCTGCGTCGTCCTGGCGGTGCCCAGCGAGGCCCGCCTGGAGCCGCATCCCCGCGTGGAGATCGTGGGCTGTCTGGACGGGGTCGACGTCGACCATCTCGAGAAGGTCCACAACAAACTGTTGTGACGCCCTCAGCGCGGCCCCAGGCCCGTGACGCCGTCGAGCAGCTCCCGCGCGGCGTCCAGGTGCCCCGCGTGCCGCGCGGTCTCCTCGATCATGTGCAGCACGATGCCGCGCGCGGTGTGGATCTCGTCGGCGAGGTCGGGCAGGACCGGGCCGCGCGGAGACGCGTCCATGTCGACGTCCTCCATGACGGAATTCGATGCGGCGCAAGCCGAGCCGTACCACCGAAGCGCCGTCGGCAGGGCGTGCGTGGATCCGAACACCCCGTCGGCGTGGACGTCGGCGTCGCCGTCGCGCCACGGCGGCGGCCCCTGCCCGCCCGCCAGCACCTGGCGGAACCAGAAGTCCTCGGCCCCGGCCAGGTGAGCGACCATCCCCGCCACCGCCCACCCGCTGGGCAGCACGGCTCGCCCCGCGTCCTGGGGTGTCAGACCGTCGACGATGGCCCGCACGCTGCCGCGCTGGGCGTCGAGAAACCACAACAGTTCGGCCCGCGGCGTCGGCTTCGCCTGCCGCACCGGCGATTCAGGCGAGATCACGGGCCTGCTCCCGGTAGCTTGGCGACAGTTCCTTCCACCGGGTGACCCAGTCCCGTCGGGGCGTGTCGGCGAGGTAGGCGCCGAGGTCCTCGATGTGCGCCTGCCAGCCCGCGCCGTGCGCGGCGACCTCGGGCACCGGGAACCCGCGCTCCTCCACCACCAGCCGGGTCCTGTCTCCCTCGGCGAACAGCTCGGCGGCGATGACGGTCGACGCGTCGTTGTCGAGGGACGCCACCTCGAGCCTGCGGGGCGGTTCGCACACGTCGACGCGCAGCCAACCCTCCCAGCTGCTGGTGAATCGGGCCCGCACCCGCTCGCCCAGGCGGGGTTCCCCCTCCACCTCGCCGATCCAGCGCGCCAGGCGTTTCGGCTCGGTCAGGGCGCTCCACAGGTCCTCGATGGCGGTGTCGAAGACGTCCTCCATGCGCACGACCCCCTTGCCGTCCATCAGATGCAGTGTCCCGACCACGCCGGTTCCGTCGCTCATGCCCGTTCCTCTCGCTCGCGTTTCCCTCGCTCCACCTCGGAGTGAAGGTCGGTCAGACGCCGCTGCCACAGGTCGCGGTACCCGCCCAGCCATGTGTCGAGCTCCCGCAGGGGCTCGGGGCGCAGGCGGTACTCGCGAAACTGGGCGTGTTGCCGAACCTCCACCAGGCCCGCCTCCCGCAGCACCCGCAGGTGGCGCGAGACGCCCGGGCGCGCGATCGGCAGCAGCGCCGCCAACTGGTTCACGGTGGCGGGTCCCCGCTTGAGTTCGGCGAGCATGGTGCGCCTGCCGTGGTTCGACAGGGCTTGCAACACGGCGTCCATGCGGCGAATGTACCAAACAAGTTACGTAACTGCAAGGGTACATACGAGCGCGCGCGGACCCGAGCCGCTGGGGCCCGGGCCGTCCGATCTAGTGGAACTCCAGCTTGAACAACCGGGCCTTGTAGAACCCGGCGCCGGAGCGGGTGCGCTTGTAGCCGTTGCTGAAGCCGATGGTGTTGGTGCGCCAGTTGCTGTGGCCGCCCCAGTTCGGGATGGCCCAGAAGGAGTCGCCCGAGGCGTGGCGGCAGTATGACTTGACGCCGTTGGTGCCCGAGATCTGCTTCGTGGCCGCGGTGGCCCTGTCGACCTGGTAGACGCCCCTGCCGTCGGTCGCCAGCAGCTTGGTGTGGTCGTGGTAGTCGGGCTGCAGGTCGTGGCCCAGACCGGGAAGCGAATGGTGGCGCCCCGCGTCGGCGAGCCGCGTGCCGCGACCCGAACCCGTCACCTTGAACGCCCGCACCTGATTGCGGCCGACCGCCCACAGCAGCTTGCCGATGTCGTCCCACAGCACGCCGTGCGCCCCCGCGAAGTCGTACGTCTTCACCTTCGCCAGCGAGCCCATGCTCGAACCGCCGGGCGCGTACAGGGTCAGGTACCCGCCGGAGCTGGCCGTCACCACCGACCCGTTGTTCGGGATCCGCTCGATGGCGTGCGGATTGCCGCCCGGCGACGCCGACCACAGTAGATCGTTGTGCTCCTGGTGCTTCTCGTCGGTGATGTTCCAGACGCCGACGTTGCCGCCCGACGCGGTCACCAGGCCGACGGCGCCATAGCGGGTGGTGTTGCGAAACTTCACATCGGACAGGTTGCTCCAGCCGCCGCCACCGGGGGAGAAGCTGCGCGCCATGTGGGCGTCGTTCCAGGGACTGTTGCGCGCGAAGATCATCACCTTGTTCTGGACCTGCTCGGTGACCGCGACGTAATAGTTCGCGGCATCGGCCATGGCCATCGGCCCGACGACGGCGGCGGCGGTACCCGCCGCGCCCACGGCGGCCAGGCCGGTGAAGAGAGTGCGTCTGCGCATGGAAACGATGCTCCTTTGGTCAGGTGTCTTCCCGCTAAACACATAGACGTCTCGGACTCGGTCCGAGGTTGTCGCACCGATGGCCGAAAAAGTTAGACGAATGACAAAATTGTACGAAGTACAAGTTCGTGTTATGGTGGCCCCGATGAGCCACGACCTGGGACGCCGCGAACGCAAGAAACGTGACACCAGGCGCGCCATCCAGGCCGCCGCGCTACGCCTCGCCTTGGCCGACGGCGTCGAGTCGGTCACGATCGCCTCGATCACCGAGGCCGCCGATGTCGCGCGCGGCACCTTCTTCAACTACTTCGACGGCAAGTCCGCGGTGTTCATCCCCGACCCACCGTGGACGCCTGGCGAGCTGCGCGCCAAAGTGGAGGCGCGCCCGGCCTCGGAGAGTCCGCTGGAATGCGCCCGCGCCGTCCTGACCGAGGCGCTCGATGACCTGGAAGCCGACCGCGACCTCGCCGACCTGTGGCCCCGGTTCTTCCGCCGCTATCCCGGCATGACCCCGGCCCACCGACCCGAATTGGAACACGCCCTCGCCGCCGCGATCGCGCGGCGCTGTCGGCTGCGTCCCGACGACATGTATCCGGTCGTGTTCACCCACGTGGTCATGGCGAGTTTCTACAGTGCGCGGACGCTCGCCGCGACCCGCGGCCAACCGATCGCGGACGTGCTCGGCGAGGCGCTGGCGCTGGTGGCCGACGGACTGGTTCCCCCGCAATCCTGAAAGGACGACATTGTCCACATTCGTGCTCATACACGGTGCCTTCCACGGCGGCTGGTGTTTCGAACGCCTCGCGCCACTGCTGCGGCAGTCCGGCCACGACGTCATCGCCCCGGACCTCACCGGTGCGGCGCGATCGTCCACCGATGTGCTCGACCGGCTGAGCCAAGCGGCGATCCTGGTAGGACACTCCTCCGGCGGCATGGTGATTTCCGAGCTCGCCCGGCGGTATCCCGGCCGCTGCGGGGCCCTGGTGTATCTCACCGCGTTCCTGCTGCCGCCGGGCCACACCCCCCACGACCTGGGACCGGACCCGCGCTCCCGGTTTCCCGAGGCCGTCGTCCGCGACGCCGCCCCGGGCCAGACGCGGGTCAATCCGGACCGCGCCGCCGCGGTCTTCTACCACGACTGCGATCCGGACGATGCCGCCCGGGCACTGGCTCGCCTGGTGCCCGAACCGACGCGCACCGGCCCCGCGTCGTCGCCCCCGCCGGAGGAGACGACCGTGCGGCGCTTCTACGTCGAGTGCACGCGCGATCGCGCCCTCACCATCGAGCGCCAGCGCCAGATGTACACCGCGATGCCCTGCGAGAAGGTGTACACCATGCACACGGGCCACTCGCCCTTCCTCGCCGACCCGCGCGCACTGGCCGACCACCTGATCGACATCGCCGGCTCGATTTCGGGGCCGCCGTACGGAACACATTGACGCACGCCTATCGCTGTGCCAGAACCCGTCGCCCCCAACCGGTGCGGCCCCAGGGCTTGAAGATGGACAGCAGCACGTTTCCGGTGTAGACGGTGGTGGACACGCACGCCGCGTACATCAGATCCGAACCGTCCACCCTGGCCATCTGGTCGAACGGCGTGTGCGCCACGATCGCCGCCGACTCCCGCAACCCGGGCGTCAGCGAGAACCAGGTCAACAGCACCGTCACCACGGTGAGCCCGAACTTGACGAGCACCCAGCGATACCGCAGCAGGCCCCACGGCGTCCCCAATGACACCAGCACCCCGGTGACCAGCGCCGACAGGCTGATGGGCAGCAGCACCACGTTGCCGATGATCCGCAGCACCCAGTAGATCGAGTGCTGGGTCGCCGGTTGGGACGTGGTGTTGACGGTGATGGCCAGCACGAGGTCGGCCAGGGTGATGCCCAGCCAGCCCACCGACGTGATCACGTGGGCGGCCAGCAACGACTTGCGGACGGGCTTGGACAGGCGGAAGGTGGAATCCTTGGCGGACATGGGGTTCCCATCTCTTGGAGGTTTGGTGTCCTCAAGGGTTGTCGCAAAGCCGCCCGGGCACATCGCACGGCGAGAGGCCGTTCGTCTACGACGATCGAGGTAGTTCGTCGCCGCGCGCATACGACAAACCCCGGGCCACGGCCCGGGGCTGACGCGTCAACGTCCTATTCGAACGGGAACTTCTCCGCGAACGCGGGCTTCAGATCGTTCAGCCACACCGCGTCGGCGTCGAAGTGCGCGAAGAACGGCTTGCCCACGATCTTGGGGTCGCGGGCCTGGATCATGTGCAGCACGAACACCTTCGTCCCGTTGATCTCGGTGACTCCGTCGACGGACACCTTGCCGGGATCGGCCGACATGGACGGCCCGCGCACCGTGCGACACAGCCCCGACACCTGCGAGTACGCCTCCTGGAACACCTCGTAGGCGTGCACCAGCGGCACCGAGAAGTAGTCCTGCGGCCCGGTGTCGCGCTCGACGAACATGTAATACGGGATCATGCCCATGGTGTGCTGGGTGCGCCACATCTGGGTCCACACCTGCGCGTCGTCGTTGATGGTGCGAATCAGCGGGGCCTGGGTGCGGATGATGGCGCCGGTGGACTGGATCCGCTTCACGGCGGTGCGCAGCATCTCGGTGCGCAGCTCGGCGGGGTGCGAGAAGTGGGCCTGGAACGCGAGGTTCTTGCCGCTGGCCACCACCTGCTCGAACAGGCGCATGGTGTCGTCGGCGTCGGGGTCGGTCACGAAGCGCTGCGGCCAGTACGCCAGGGCCTTGGTGCCCATGCGTATTGACTCCAGCTGTTCGAGCTCCAGCAGCGGTTCGACGTAGCGCCGCAGCACCGGGGCGCCCATGATCATGGCGTCGCCGCCGGTGAACAGGACGCTGGTGATGGACGGCCGCGCCCTGATGTACTCCACCAGCCGGTCGATGTCGTTGGTGGCCATCTTCAGGTCGGGCTCGCCGACGAACTGCGCCCAGCGGAAGCAGTAGGTGCAGTAGGCGTGGCACGTCTGGCCCTGCTGCGGGAAGAACAGAATGGTCTCGGGGTACTTGTGCTGCATCCCAGGGATGCCCTCGCCGTCCAGCTTCGGCTTGTTGAGGACGAGCTGACCGGCGGGGTGCGGGTTGAGCTTGCGCCGCACCGCGTGCACCTCGGCCTTGAGGTCGGCGCCGCGGGGATCGGCGTCCAGCAGCGCCGCCAGCCGGGTCACGTCGGCGGCGTCGAGCATGTCCTCCTGGGGGAAGACCAGGCGGAACATCGGGTCGTCTTCCGCGTTGTCCCAGTCGATGAGCTCGTCGAGGACGTAGTCGTTCGTCCGGAACGGAAGCACGGTGGACACCGCGCGGGTGCGCAGCCGACGCTCGTCGGGCAGACCCGCACGCGTCAACAGCTCGTCCAGGTGCCTTGAGGTGTAAGCGCGGAACTTGCGTCCCTGCGAGGTTGTTGTGGTTGCCGACATGTGGGATCAGCCTCCTTTGTCTACAGACCATGAGTCGCCGGGGGCGGGTCGCGCCCGACCGGTTGACCATTCGGATTTCCGTTGCTGACCATCAGCATATCTGTTCCTCGGCCTTTTCGGGGAATCGCGAATGCCGGCGCCCGCCCGATCACCCTCCGCCCAGGGGACGCCGGTGCGCCCGAATCGCGCGCCGGCTGATCCGCCAGCCGGCCGCGGTGCGGGTCAGCGTGTCCGTATAGGTGACGGAACCGCAGCTCCCGTCCGCCATGACGCCGATCCCCTTCGACACCGCCCGCACCCGCCGCTCGCCGATCGGCGTGAGCACGGTGTTGGTGACGTGGTGCCCCACGGGATGGGCGTCGCCCAGCGCCCGCGTGGTCGCGGCGACCTCCGCCAGCCCCGCGGACTCCGACTGCCCGAAATCGCTGAGGTCGAACGTCGCGTCGGGCGTGAACAGCGCGTTCGAGCGGTCCAGCTCGCCGGCGTCGACCAGGTGCCCGTGCGTCGCGATCAGCTCGGTGATGTCCACCCTGTCCTGATACGAGATGTCCATGGTGTTCCTTCGAATAAAGTGGGGAGTTCTCCGTTTCGTGATGCGATGATAAACGGAGAAGTCCCCACTTTCAAGGAGACCCATGCCCCAGCCCCGCGCCGACGCCCAGCGCAACCGTGACGCCCTGGTGGCCGCCGCCCGGCGGGTGTTCGCGGAACGCGGCACCAACGCCCCGCTGGACCTGGTGGTGAAGGCCGCCAACGTGGGCAGCGCGACCCTGTATCGGCACTTCCCGACCCGCCGCGATCTGTTGGTCGCGGCGTACGCCGAGGAGATCGAGGAGGTCTGCGCCCGCGCCCGGCGGCTCCTGTCCGCCGACGACGCCGTGGACGGATTGTTCGAGTGGCTCGCCGAGTTCATCACCCATGTGTCCACCAAGCGCGAGCTGGCCCTGGCGGGCACCGCCGGCGGCGAAGGCGATCGGTCCACATTGTTCGAAAGCTGGCACGCGGCGATGCGCCAGGCGGCGGGGCTGCTCCTGGACCGGGCCCGGCGTCGCGGCGCCGTCGCGGCCGACGTGAGGGCGGCGGACCTGGTGACACTGGCAAACGGAATCGCCATGGCCAGTGTGGACGAGGAGCAGCGCGCGCGGCTGCTCGACCTGATGCGCTCCGGCCTGACTTTATGGAGGGAATATGGACTCCATAAGAGACAAAGGAACGATATGGAAGCGCGACCACCAACCAGGTAATCCATTGGTTACCAACCGTTCCGTCATACTCGATATTCTCAACAACGGCCCATGATCATTGATCATCCCATATGGATCGTCACGTGACTTTCGTTGACGATTTCAGTTCGCCGACGGTACTGTCGAATGGCGCACGGAATTGTCATTAAACGCGAAAGGATCTTTGTGTGAAAAGAGCAATCGCCACGACCTCGCTCGCATTGTTGAGCACCGTCGGTATGGTTTTCGCACTGGCCACTCCGGCCTACGCCGACGACGGCAGGTTCACCATGTGGACCGATGACGGCGACCCGGGTGGTCGCGTGGTGTTTCACGCTGACGGCGACTATGTCGAACTCTGCGACAAAGAGGCCGACGGATACGGGGTGTATCTCACCATCACGGACACCGACGGCAACGGAGGATATTCCATGAGCGTCGGGGGGAACGATGAATGCAAGGTTCACCGGGCCTCCGAGGGCGGGAAATACGATCTTGAAGAGGGCAGTTGCCTCTCATTCCATATCGGACTCGGACCGAGCTATAAGTTCGACGACTACGCCCTCTGGAAGAACGCCAGCGACGGCGGAAACTGCTAGTAGGTTCATTTCCGCTAAATGCCCGTAAGAATGGCGGAAACACTCAATCCGTCCGCGCGTTCCGGCGCGCGCGGATGGCAATTCCCACGTTCCCCAATGGCCCCCGCGGATTGCTAACCGCTTCTTCTTGCCCTTGTCGTTCTTGTGCTGGAAGTAGACGAACAGCCGCCCGAAGTTCTTGGAGTCCTTGTCCACGCGGTGATACAGCGCCTTGATCTCCTTTTGATCCAGGAACCGGATGACCTTCTTCTTCAGCTGACCCGAGCCCTTGCCGGGGATGATCTCCACGGTGGCGATCTTCTTGTCCACGGCCTCGTGGATGACATCGCGCAACGCCTTGTCGATCAGGCCGCCCTTGTTGTAGATATCGTGCAGATCCAGGACCAGTTTCGCCATCCGCCGATCATGACACGCCCGCCCGCCTCGGATCGACGTTCGCTAATCTCCTGGGATGCATACAGACGCCTCCCGGCCGCAGGTCCGCGAGATCTTCACGTCCGAACACGCCGCGACCATCGAGTACTCACCCGACCTCGACGGTCTCGCCGACCCGGGCGAGGTCGTGTGGTCCTGGGTGCCCTTTGAGGAGGATCCCAGCCAGGGCAAGGACCGTCCCCTGTTGGTGGTCGGCAGGCACCGCCGTCGGCTGCTGGGGATGATGCTGTCCAGCCATGGCAAGGACGACCACCCCGACTGGCTGCCCCTGGGCGCGGGCGCCTGGGACCGGGAGGACCGCGACTCGTACCTGCGGCTGGACCGGGTGTTCGCGCTGGACGAGGACGACATTCGCCGCGAGGGTTCGGTGCTCGACCCCGAGCGTTTCGTGCGCGTGGCCGCGGAGCTGATCCGCCTGCACGGCTGGAAGGCCGTCAGGCCGCAGTAGCCCCCGCCGACGGCGCGCCCGCGTGGAATGCCTTGCGGTAGGCCGACGGCGAGGTGCGCAGCAACCGTCCGAAGTGGTGGCGGTAGCTGACCGCGGTGTCGAAACCGACGGCCGCGCCGATCTCCTCCACCGACGCCGACGTGGTCTCCAGCAGCGGCAGGCTCGCGTGGACGCGGCGGGTGATCAGCCAGCGGATCGGGCTGGTTCCCGTGGCGCGGGTGAAGAGGCGCTGGAAGTTGCGGGTCGACATGTGGGCGCGGGACGCGAGCGTGGTCACGGTGATCGGCGAGGTGAGGTGGCGCTCGGCCCAGTCCATGGTGGAGGCCAGGCGGTCGTCGTCGAGGTCGGCGGCGACCGGCGCCTCGACGAACTGGGCCTGCCCGCCCTCGCGGTGGGGCGGGATCACCAGGCGGCGCGCCACCTGGTTGGCCACCTCGGCGCCGTGATCGGCGCGCACCAGGTGAAGGCACAGGTCCAGACCCGCCGCGTGGCCCGCGCCCGTGAGGATGTCGCCGTCGTCGATGTACAGCACGTCGCGATCCACCACGATGGACGGATGGCGGCGCCGCAGCTCCGCCGCCTCGCCCCAGTGCGTCGCCACCCGCCGCCCGTCCAGCAGGCCCGTGGCCGCCAGCGCGTACGCGCCCGAGCAGATCGACACCAACCGCGCGCCCCGACGATGCGCCCGCCGCAGCGCCGCGACCACCCGCGGCGACGGGTCGTCCGACATGTGTGGCACGCCGGGGACGATCACGGTGTCGGCGGAGGCGAGGTCGTCCAGTCCGTGGGGGCTGCTGAGTCGGGCGCCGCCCACCATGTCCACCGCGTCGCCGTCGGCGACGCAGGCCCGCAGCTCGTACCAGCGCGGCAGCGGCGCGGGGGCGGGGCGGCCGAAGATCTCGGCGACGATACCCGCCGTGAACCCCGAGGTGCTGTCGTACAGCAGCACCGAAACCACGTGCGGCGGGTCCGTCATGGCGTAATCTTAGCGAACCTCGGCATTCACGCCACTTGTGTCCGCCCCGAAACGGCGGCACAGTGATCGTCATGAACGACGCGACGATCACGAATCAGACGCGACCTGCGGGCACGGATGCCTTGCCCGACAGGGATTCCGCGACCCCTGCGTGGCGAATCGGGGTCGCGGGCGTGGCCATCATCGGCGTCACCTTCGGGTTCGCGCGCTACGGGTACGGGCTGTTCGCGCCGCGGCTGCGCGCCGAGTTCGGGCTGTCCATGGGCGTCGTCGGCCTGATCGGCAGCGCCACCTACGTCGGGTACGTGCTGGCCCTGGTCACCGTGGCGGCGTGGTCGCGGAGGCTGGGACCGCGCGCGATGGTGGTGGCCGGGGGAGTCGCGTCGACCGTCGGCCTGACGACGGTGGCGCTCGCGCACGACACCGTGGTCCTGGTGGCGGGGTTGGTGTTGGCGGGCACCAGCAGCGGCTGGGCGTGGGCGCCGTTGTCGGACGCCGTGGATCGGATGGTGGCGCCGTCGGGGCGCGAACGGGTCATGGGGCTGATCCCCAGCGGGACGGCGTTCGGGGTGGTGGCGGTCGGGCTGGCGGCGTTGGCGTGGGCCGACGATCAGTGGCGGTGGGCGTGGGTGTGCTTCGCGGCGGTGTCGGCGGTGGTCACGGCGTTCAACGCCCTGGTGCTGGTGGGACACGGGCGCGCCGAACGCGGCTCCCTTCCGCGACCGGCAAGGTTTCTGCGCCGCGCCGCCGTCCCGCTACACCTCACCGCCGTCTCCTATGGACTCGTGGGCGCGGTGTACTGGACCTTCGCCGCCTCGGCGGTGTCGGCCGGCGGTGTCGTGGCGGTGTTTTGGACCGTCATGGGCGCGGCGGGGACGCTCGGCGTGGCGGCGGGAGTCGTGATCGGGCGGCTCGGGCTGCGCGTCACCCACGCGTACGTGTTCGCGTCGCTCGGCCTGGCCGTGGCCCTGCTGGCGATCGCGCCGGGCTCGACCGTCGCGGTGATGGCGTCTGCCATCCTGTATGGACCCGCGTTCATGGCGGGGTCGAGCGTGTTGGCCGTGTGGAGCTACCAACGCTTCCCGGACCATCCCGCCGGCGGATTCAGCGTCACCCTGCTGGCGGTGGGCGTCGGCACCATCGCGGGCCCCGCGCTACTGGGCGCCGTGGCCGAGCGCGGGGGACTGGCAGGCGTCTTCGCCGTCACCGCGGCGATCGCGGCCGCCACCCTGCTGGTGGCGCCGCGCCGCGCCGGTCATTGATCCGCGGGTCGGGCGACGCGATCGACCGCCGCGGCCACCGCGTCGGGACGGTCGCGGTGAATGTAGTGCCCGGCGCGGTCGACGACGATGTGCCTGGCGCGGGGGAGTTCCGCGCAGACGTCCTCGGCGTGACCGAGGCACATCTCGCGGAGCTTGGCGGGCTTGTCGGTGGCGCTCAACGCGATCAGCGGAACATCGGGAAGCCGGTGCGTGGCGCGCCAACGACGCAGCTCCGCGATGCCGCGATCGGACAGCGCCGCCTCGTCGCGGATCATCGACACCTGCGAGCGGGTCGCGTAGGAGTCCATATAGGCCCGCACGAGGAGTTCGCGGACGCCCGCGTCGTCGCTGCTGTGCTCGGCCAGGTGCCGCGCCGACCTCGCCGCCAGCCTCCCGAAGAGACCGAGCCGATACGCCGCCATCACGCCGATGCCCATGCCGCGCTCGGCCAACTTCATCCACAACGGAGCCCGCTTCAACACGTCCTCGTGGGTGGCGTCCTCCAACACCAGGCCCCGCACCGCTTCGGGACGCCGTGTCGCCGCCAGCTGCGCCAACAGCCCGCCCCAGCTGTGTCCGACGACAATGGACGAACCGACCCGGTCCAGCAGCGCCACGAGATCGTCGACCTCGGCCGAGATGCTGAGCCGGTCGGTTCGATCGCTGTCGCCGCTGCCCGCCCGGTCGTAGGCGACGACCCGAAATCGCCGCGTCAGGCGGGGCAGCACGGGCGCCCAGTTCAGGCAGGTCTCGGCGCTGCCCGCCACCAGGACGACCGTCGGCCCCTCGCCGACGTCGATCCACCGCAGCCGGCGACCCGGGGTTCGGACGAGCTCCCCGCGCCGCACGGTCTGCCCGGTCAGCTGCGACAACGCCTCGATCACACGGTCCACGACGATCTCCTTCGACGGTGTTCGGCGACCCTCGAGACAATCCGCTCGAGAGCAAGTTCTCGAAACAGTACTCTCGAAAGGCGCGTCTCGACCAGGTAGCCTGCCCACATGGCCTCATCGATCACCCAAGCCGACGTGATGCGCGCGCTGTCGCACCCGACCCGCATCGCGCTGTTGGAAGCCCTCCAGGCCCATCCGGCCCTCACCGCCACCGAGGCCGCCGACGCCATCGGAGAGACCCCCACCAACTGCGCGTTTCACCTACGCGCCCTGGCGAAGTTCGGGTTCATCGAGGAGGCGGGCAGGGGCGCGGGACGGCGCCGCCCGTGGCGGCTGGCCGACCGCTCGATCCGCTTCTCCGAGGTGCACACCGACGAGGACACCTCGGTGGCCGCCGCGGGACTGTCCGATGTGCTCACCGAACACGCGCTGCGCAGGATCGCCGACGAGCAGCGTCGCCGCACCGACGAGCCGCCCGAATGGCGCGAGGTGTTCGGCGGCTCCCAGGCCATCGCGATGGTGACGCCCGAGGAGATGGGTCAGTGGCTTGAGGACCTGCGAGAACTGTTGGGCCGCTTCGACTCACGCCGGGCCGACGGCGAGGAGCCCGAGGGCGCCCGCGCCGTCCAGCTGTTCCTGTTCGCGCAGCCCTTCAGCGCCGCCAAACGCTAGTCCTCTGCCGGCTCCGCGCGCTGCCGTATCCAATCGATGAGCTCGCCGATCACGCCGGGAGCGAGCCGGACGCCGTGCAGACCGTAGGTCGCCTGCTCGCGGGTCATCCCGACCACCTCGCCGTCGGTCGACTCCAACAGGTGGCCCGCGCCCGCGTAGGTGGACACGGTGACGTCCTTGTTGCCGCCCTCCTCCAGGGCCGCCGAGATGCGTTCGGCCGAGGCCTCGCCGGGGATGTTGGGGTCGTCCGCGCCGAACTGCAACAGCACCGGGCACGAGATCACCCGATAGCTGCCCGCCGGGTCGTACTGCATGTCGGCGTTGGCCTCGCCCAGCTTCCCCGCCGTCTCCCCCGCGGGGGCCAGCGGCGGCAGCGGCGACAGCATCGGCTGGTGCTTGGCGTATTCGGGCACGGCGAACGTGCGCACCGTCGACTCGGCGCGCAGCTTCGCCAGCAGGTCCTCCAGCTCGACGATCTGGGTGCCGGTGCCGCTTCCCGCCGCGTACATCGCGAACAGCAGGCGCCACGCCTCCGCCGCCTCCTTGACGGCCTTGGGGGCGACGCCGCCCTCGGCCAGCGCGGTGGTGCGGCGGTGCACCTCCGCCTCGGCCATGGTGACGCCCGAGGCGCTGGTGCCCGCGATGAAGGCGACGTCGGGGCGGCGCGCGGCCACCAGCGGCACCGTCCACATGCCATTGCTGATGCCCCACAGTCCCACCGTGGAGATGTCGTCGCGGGTGTTGAGGAAGTCCAGGGCCGCCTCGATGCCCGCGGCGTTGTCCCGCAGGCCGGTCCGCGGCTCGCCGGTGGAGGCGCCGTGGCCCTGGCGGTCGAAGATCAGCGCGGCGACGCCCGCGCGCACCATGGCGTGGGCCCAGGTCCGGTAGAAGTCGCGCTGGTGCGGCACCGAACCGTGCGCCAGCACCACGCCCGGGACCGGGTCGTCTCCCGCGGGACGCAGCAGGGTGCCCGCCAGCACCGTCGCCTCGCCCGACACCAGGAAGCTCACCTCCTCCTCCGCGGGCGACTGTGTACGGAGCAAAGTGGCCTCGGAGCGGTCGATGGCGATGCGCAGCTCGCCGTCGTCGCCGAAGGTGATCTCCTCGCCCTGTTCGGACAGCAGGCGGTTCTCGGCGATCGGCGTCAGCCGCACCACCACGTCGTGGTCCAGATCGGCGTAAAACGGGTACGGCGCGCCGATCGTGTCGTCGGACCACATTCCCAGCACCAGGCTGATGTCGCCGTCGGAATACTCGCCGATCCTGTCGCGCCAGGCCTGCGGGTCGAAGGGGCGTTCGGGGTGGAGCTGATGTCCGAAATGGAGATCAGCGGGGGTGTCGAAGGAGGCCGTGCCGCCGGTGAGCGGCAGATTTACCCGGATTAGTCCATCGTGGCCAGGCATGTGGCCCACCCAATGATGCGAGGACGCCGGGGGCTTGTCGGCGGATGAACGTGAAGGCATCCCACGATTGTCCACCTCGAGGCTTTTCCATGTGTGCGCGAGCCGAACCGACCACCCGGTGCCCGTTTTGGGACTACGGTGTGCGACATACGTCCGGATCATCGAGGGGGAACGATGGGCGACGACTCCGTGCTCAGCGCCGACGAACGGCGCGCCCACATCAACGCCGTCTTCATCGCCTCGGCCGCGGCCATCGGCGGCTTCCTGTTCGGCTACGACACCTCGGTGATCAACGGCGCGGTCTCGGCCGTCGGCGACGACTTCGGCATCGGCTCGGTGGCACTGGGCTTCGTGGTGTCCTCGGCGTTGTTGGGTTGCGCGGTGGGCGCCTGGTTCGCCGGCCAGCTGGCCAACCTGATGGGCCGGGTGCGGGTCATGCTGATCGCCGCGCTGTTCTTTCTCATCAGCGCCATCGGTTCCGGCTTCGCCGTGGGGCCGACGGACCTGGTGATCTGGCGCGTCCTGGGTGGACTCGCGGTCGGCGCGGCCTCGGTGATCGCCCCGGCGTACATCGCCGAGATCTCCCCGGCCAACCTGCGCGGGCGCCTGGGATCGCTGCAGCAGCTGGCCATCGTGTCCGGCATCTTCGTCGCGCTGCTCGTCGACTACGTCATCGCCAACGTCTCCGGCGGCGCCAACCATCCGTTCCCGTGGGGCGGCGACGCCTGGCGCTGGATGTTCTTCTCCGGTTCGATCCCCGCGCTGCTGTACGGCGTGATGGCCTTGCAGATACCCGAATCCCCGCGCTATCTGGTGTCCAAACACGAGCTAGTCAAGGCCAAGGAGGTCCTCAAGCGGGTCGTCGGCGGCAATGTGGACAAACGCATCAGCGAGATCGAGAAGTCCCTGAAGTCCGACAAGCCCGTGCGGGTCTCCGACCTGAGGGGCAAGGCGTTCGGCCTGATGCCGATCGTGTGGGTCGGCATCCTGCTGTCGGTGTTCCAGCAGTTCGTCGGCATCAACGTGATCTTCTACTACTCGTCCGTGCTGTGGCAGGCCGTCGGCTTCGACGAATCCAACTCGATGCTCATCACCGTCATCACGTCGGTGACCAACATCGTCACCACCCTGGTGGCCATCGCCCTGGTCGACCGGGTGGGGCGCAAACCCTTGCTGCTCATCGGTGCCGCCGCCATGACGATCGCGCTGGCCACCATGGCGTACGTCTTCGGCACCGCGCCGCTGGAGGACGTGCACGGCAAGATGCAGCCGGTGCTGCACGGCGCGGCCGGGTCGATCGCCCTGGTCGCCGCCAACGTGTTCGTGTTCGGCTTCGGCTGCTCCTGGGGCCCGGTGGTGTGGGTCCTGTTGGGGGAGATGTTCGGCAACCGCATCCGGGCCTCGGCCCTGGCCCTGGCCGCCGCCGCGCAATGGGTGGCCAACTGGACGGTGTCGACGACGTTCCCGTGGCTGGCCGACGTCGGCCTGGGCCTGGCGTACGGGCTGTACGCCGGATTCGCGCTGCTGTCCTTTGTGTTCGTCTGGAAGGCGGTGCGCGAGACCAAGGGCCGCGAACTGGAGGACATGGACTCCCTGTCGTCGGTGCCCACCTGACCGCGTCGCCGTCCATCGCCCTCGGCCGTCACGGGCACCGAGTATTCTCGTCGCAAGGTGATCGCAGTCACGGTTAGCGGCGGAGCACGGTGATGGAATTTCGGGTCCTGGGCCCGATGCAGGTGTTCGATGACGGGCAGCCGGTGCCCATCGGCGGTGGACGAGGCAAGGCCGTCCTGGCCGCGCTTCTGCTGCACGCCAACAAGACGGTGTCGCGCTCCCGGCTCATCGACCTGGTGTGGGCCACCGCCCCCGACTCGGTGGGCTCCAACCTGCGCAGCTACCTGGCGAAGCTCCGCAAGTCGCTGTGCGCGCCCGACGCGCAGCACCCGCGCATCGTCGCCGACCCGCACGGCTTCCGGATCGTCGTGGCCGACGGCGAACTCGACCTCGCCGAATTCGAATGCCTCGCCGCCGCGGGGGAGAAGGCCCTGGCCGACGGCGATCCCGCCGCGGCGGCCGAGGACTTCGCCGCCGCCCTGGCGCTGTGGCGGGGCCCGGCACTGGGCGGCGTCATGATCGAGCCGGGTCTGGCGGCCGCCGTCGCCCATCTCACCGAGCGCCGCGACCGCGTCGAACTGCGCGGCATCGAGGCGAGGATGGCGATGGGCCGCCACGCCGACCTGGTGGGGGAGCTGCGCTCCCTGGTCGCCGCCCAACCCCTGCGCGAACACCTGGTGGCCCTGTTGATGTTGGCGCTGTACCGATCCGGCCGCCAGAAGGAGGCGCTGTCGCTGTACCGCGACACCCGGCACCGCCTCGTGGAGGACCTCGGCGTCGAGCCCGGGACCGAACTGGACGAGACGCACCGCCGCATCCTGGCCGCCGACCCCGATCTGGACTCGCCGCCGCCGCGTCCCCGCCCGGCGGCCACGGCCACGGCACGGGTGGTGCCCTCCCAGCTTCCCGCCGACATCCCCGCGTTCACGGGCCGCGACCGGGAACTGGCCGCCGTGCGGGCCCACGCGCGCGGCTGCGCCGAGGCCGCGGGCACCGCCGTGGTGACCGCCCTGGACGGCATGGCCGGGGTTGGCAAGACCACGCTGGCCGTGCACGCCGCCCGCCAGCTCGCCGCCGACTTCCCCGACGGTCAGCTGTTCATCGACCTGCGCGGCTACAGCGGCACGGACACGCCGGTGGAACCCGGCCAGGCCCTGGACCGGCTGCTGCGCTCCCTGGGCGTGCCGCCCGCGGCGATTCCCGCCGACACCGACGACCGCGCGGCGCTTTATCGCTCCCTTTTGTCCGATCGGCGCATGCTTGTGGTGCTGGACAATGCGGTCGACGAGGCGCAGGTGCGGCCCCTGCTGCCCGGCGACTCCAGCTGCCTGGTCATCGTCACCAGCCGCCGCCATCTGTCCGCACTGGACGAGGCCGCTCCGGTTCCGGTGGAGGTGCTGGAGGCCCCCGAGGCCGGCGCGCTGTTTGTGGACGTGGCGGGCGTGGCGGCCGACCGCCCCGAGTCTCGCGCGCTGGTGGCCGCGATCGTCGAGGCGTGCGGGCGGCTGCCCCTGGCGGTGCGGATCGCGGCGTCCCGGCTGCGCAGCAGGCCACAGTGGAGCCTGGAGGACCTGCGGGACAAGTTGCTGGGCGGGGGCGCGCCCCTGGCCCGGCTGGAATACCGGCAGCGCAGCGTCGCCGCCGCCTTCGACATGTCCTACGACGAACTGGACGACGCCCACGCGACGCTGTTTCGCGCCCTCGGCCTCGCCCCGGGCCCCGACTGCGGGGTCGCCGCCGCCTGCGCCCTGGTCGGGGCGAGCGACCGCGACGCGGTCGAGGCGCGCCTGGAGGACCTGGTGGACGCGCACCTGCTGGAATCACGGCGCCCGGGGCGCTACGGCTTTCACGACCTGGTGCGCGCCTACGCGCGGGACCTGGCGGAGCGGCTCGACACCCCCGCCGCCCGGCACCGCGCCACGGACAATGTGGTCGATCACTACCTGG
>NZ_DASQPW010000163.1:0-10202 GCF_035643755.1 Stackebrandtia sp.
CGCCGCCACGGCGGCCAGCGCCACGGCGACGGTGGCCAGCTTGAGGCGGCGAATCCGGGTGAAGTCGGCGACCAGCTGAGCCAGGGCCTGGGTGCGCCGGATGCCGCGCGGCCGCGCGGCGTGCGATCGCGGCCTCACCGCTGTTCCCCCCACACAATGGAGCGAATCTTGTCGACGCGTTCGGCCACCGCGTTCTCGGCGCCGTGGTTGGTCGGTCGATAGTAGACCTTGCGGTGGACGCCGTCGGGGGCGTAGCGCTGGGTGACCACGCCGCGGGGATCGTCGTGGGGATAGAGATAGGCGTCGCCGTGGCCGAGCTTCTTGGCGCCGGAGTAGTGGCTGTCGCGCAGGTTGGCCGGTACTCCCCCGGCCCCGGTGCCGGAGCGGACGTCGGCCATGGCCTCGCCGATCGCGGCGGTGACGGCGTTGGACTTCGGGGCGCTGGCCAGGTGCACCACGGCGTGGGCGAGGTTGAGCTGGGCCTCGGGCAGGCCGATGAGCGCCACGGCCGAGGCGGCGGCGGTGGCGGTCTGCAGCGCGGTGGGGTCGGCCATGCCGACGTCCTCGCTGGCGAAGATGACCAGGCGGCGGGCGATGAACCGCGGGTCCTCCCCGGCGACGAGCATGCGGGCCAGCCAGTGCAGGGCGGCGTCCACATCGGATCCGCGCATGCTCTTGATGAAGGCGCTGGTGACGTCGTAGTGGCTGTCGCCGTCGCGGTCGTAGCGCACCGCGGCGATGTCGACGGCGGCCTCGGCGGTGGCCAGGTCGACGGTGTCGGAGCCCGACGCGACGGCCGCGACGGCGGCGGCCTCCAACGCGGTCAGGGCCCGGCGGGCGTCGCCGGATGCCAGGCGCACCAGGTGATCGGCGGCGTCGTCGTGAAGCGTGACCGCGTCGGCCAGGCCGCGCTCGGCGTGCAGCGACCGGTCGATGAGTTCGCGGATGTCGTCGTCTGTCAAGGGTTCCAGGGTGAGCAGCACGCAGCGCGACAGCAGCGGCGACACCACGGAGAAGTAGGGGTTCTCGGTGGTGGCGGCCAGCAGCGTGACGACGCGGTCCTCCACGGCGGCCAGCAGCGCGTCCTGCTGGGTCTTGGTGAAGCGGTGCACCTCGTCGATGAACAGCACGGTCGGCGGGCCGCCGCGGCGGCGGCCGGCGCGGGCGGCGTCGATGACGGCGCGCACGTCCTTGACTCCGGCGTTGAGCGCTGACAGCGGCACGTAGCGCCGGTCGGTGGATCGGGCGACCAGGTTGGCGATGGTGGTCTTGCCGCAGCCGGGCGGGCCCCACAGGATGACCGACAGCGGCGCGTCGCCGCCGACCAGTTGCCGCAGCGGCGAACCCGGCGTGAGCAGGTGTTTCTGCCCCACCAGCTCGTCGAGCGTCGACGGGCGCATCCGCACGGCCAGCGGTGCGTCGGCGGCGGGTTCGGGTTCGGGTTCCTGGGTGGGTTCGATATCGAAGAGTCCCGGCGCGTCCATGGGGCGACAGGTTACCTTCCGGGTGTGTCGGGACGGAGATGAGCTGTGTTAACGTCTAATTCATCATTGTTGAATTATTGAGGGGTCGCCATGACCACCGCCATCGACATCGAATCCCTGGACATCCGGCGCGGGCGCCGGCCGGTGCTGCGCGGCGTCACCTGCCGCGTCGGGGTCGGCAGCGTCACCGGGCTGCTCGGGCCGTCCGGAAGCGGCAAGACCACCCTGATGCGCGCGATCGTTGGGGTGCAAAAGATCCGTGCCGGACGCATCACGGTGCTCGGCTCGCCCGCCGGGCACCGGCGCCTGCGGCGCCGACTCGGCTACGTCACCCAGTCCCCCTCGGTCTACCCGGACCTGTCCGTGTACGCCAACGTGCGCTACTTCGCCTCGCTGTTCGCCGCGGGGGCCGCCGCCTCCCGCTCCGCCATCGCCGAGGTGGGCCTGACCGACGCGTCGCGCCAACTGGTCGGCAACCTGTCGGGCGGCCAGCGCGCCCGCGTCAGCCTGGCCTGCGCCCTGATCGCCCGTCCCGAGCTGCTGATCCTGGACGAGCCCACCGTCGGCCAGGACCCGGTGCTGCGCGACGACCTGTGGCAGCACTTCCACCGGCTCGCCGCGGCCGGCACCACCCTGCTGGTGTCCAGCCACGTTATGGACGAGGCGGCGCGATGCCAACGGCTGCTTCTGATCCGCGAAGGCCGACTGGTCGCCGACGACACCCCTGCCGCGCTGCGCGAGGCCACCGGCACCGCCGACCTGGAGCAGGCGTTCCTGCACATCATCCGCGAGCTGGAAGGGAAGTAGGACATGTCGATTCGCATGACCCTTTCGACCGCGGGACGCATTCTGCGCCAGCTCGTCCACGACCGGCGCACCATCGCCCTGGTGGTGGCGGTGCCCGCGCTGCTGCTGGTGTTGCTGCGCTACGTCATGGACAGCCAGCCGCACATCTTCCAGTCCGTGGGCCTGAGCATGCTCGGCGTCTTCCCGTTCATCTCGATGTTCCTGGTCACCAGCGTGGCCATGCTGCGCGAACGTACCAGCGGCACCCTGGAGCGCGCCCTGACCACGCCGGTGCACAAGTTCGACCTGATCTGCGGCTACGCCCTGGCGTTCACGCTGGCGGCGGTGGTGCAGAGCGTGATCGCCAGCGCCGTGGCGTACTGGTGGCTGGACCTGGACACCGACGGGCCCGCGTGGCTGGTGATCGTCATCGCCGCCGCCAACGCCGTGCTCGGTCTGGCGCTGGGGCTGTTCGCATCGGCGTTCGCCAACACCGAGTTCCAGGCCGTCCAGTTCATGCCCGCGATCGTGCTGCCGCAGGTGCTGCTGTGCGGGCTGATCTGGCCGCGCGACCAGATGGCCGACTGGCTCGAGAAGATCTCCGACGTGCTGCCGCTGACCTACGCGGTGGACGCGCTCGGCGAGGTCGGCTCGCATTCCGACGCGACCAGGACACTGTGGTGGGATCTGGCCATCGTGGCCGGTTGCGCCGTGGCCGCCCTGATCCTCGGTGCCGCGACCCTGCGCCGTCGGACGGCATGAGGGGAACGAAGCTAGAGTCATGACCGTGGTTCGTCGCAAACGCAGTGGTCGCAGGCCCGGCAGTCCCGACACCCGCGCCGAGATCCTCGCCGCGGCCCGGGACGCCTTCGCCCGCGACGGCTTCGAGCGTTCGTCGATCCGCCGCATCGCCAACGACGCCGGGGTCGACCCGGCCCTGGTCCACCACTACTTCGGCACCAAGGACCAGCTGTTCCTGGCGGCGATCGAGGCGCCCTTCGACCCGATGGAGGTGCTGCCCAAGGTGCTGGCGGGGGGCGAGGACCAGCTGGGCGAGAACCTGATCAGGTTCTTTTTGTCCATTTGGGACTCGCCGACGGGCAACCGGGCGGCGGCGTTCCTGCGCTCGGCGATCACCCGCCCGGAGATGTCGCACCTGGTGCGGCAGTTCATCACCACCCAGATCGTGCGCCGCGGCCTGAAGCTGAAGTTCCCCGAGCTCGATCACGCCGAGCTGCGCGGGGCGCTGGTGGCCTCCCAGCTGCTCGGGATGGCCGTCACCCGTCACATCTTCGGCATCGAGGCGCTCACCCGCCTGACCGTCGACGAGCTGGCGGCGATTTACGGTCCGACGGTGCAGCGCTACATCACCATGGACTTCGCGGAGCTGAGGAATCAGGACGCCGATTGACGTCCTACGATCGCCCCATGGACCTCAACGAGCTGTTCACCGCCGCCGCGGCCGCCGACCTCACCCGGCCGTACCTGACGTACTACGACGACGCCACCGGTGAACGCGTCGAGCTGTCCTATGCCACCGCCGACAACTGGATCGCCAAGACCGCCAACCTCCTCGTCGACGGGCTCGGGCTGGAGCCCGGCGACCGGGCGTACGTGGACGTTCCTCCACATTGGCTGGGCGGGGTGATCCTGTTGGGCTGCTGGCGAGCCGGACTGGCCATCTCCCACGAACCGTCCAGCGTGGACGTCGCCTTCGTGTCCGAGGACCGGGCGACGACGTCCGACGTCGACGCCGACACCACGTGCGCGGTGTCGCTGGCGCCGCTGGCCGCCGGGCTGCGCGACGCCGACGCCGCGGCCGCCGCGCGCTCCGGCGAGCTGCTGGACTTCCTGGCCGAGGTGCGCGGGCACGGCGACCATTTCCGGCCCGTGGCCTCCCCCGATCCGGCGTCGCCCGCCCTGGTGAACCTGCCCCGCGGCGGGCAGCGCGATCGCGCCCAGATCGCCGAGGCCGCCGTCGCGCGTGCCAAGGATCTCGACCTCGCCGAAGGCGCCCGCGTCATGTTCACCGCCGACGTCCTGCGGCCGCTGGACTGGCTGTTGACGCCGCTGGCGGCGAAGGGTTCGGTGGTATTGAGCCGCAACACTTCCGGCGATCCGACCGCCCGCGCCGCCTCCGAGCACGCCCGGATCGTTCAGCCCTAGGCCGCCGCGGCAAGTGGCCGTCCGGGCGACATAGAACACCGTTTCACCCGGGGGTCACCAAACGATTTCGCAGGTACACTCGCCAATCGTGGGGAGTGTTACGCAAAAAGTACATCCCGCCAGTACCCCGGTTCCCCGGCACAGTGACGGTTCCCCGGCGAGGCTGCTGGTGGTCGATGACGAGACGGTTCTGACCGACCTGCTGCTCGATTCGCTGACCTTCGCGGGTTATCGCGTCGACACCGCGGGCAACGGCACGCAGGCGCTGGCGGCGGTGTCCACCAAGCGCCCCGATCTGGTGCTGTTGGACGTCAACCTCCCCGACTTCAACGGCTTCGCCGTGGCGGCGCGGCTGCGCGCCAGCGGCGACAAGACCCCCATCGTGTATCTCACCGCGCGCGACGCCCCCGCCGACCTGCGCGACGGCTTCGGCACCGGCGCCGACGACTACCTGACCAAGCCGTTCCGGCTGGAGGAGTTGCGGATGCGCATCGAGGCGGTACTGCGCCGCACCATGGGCGACCAGGGCAGTCCCGCCGACGCCACCGGGGTGCTCAACGTCGGCGACCTGGTGGTGGACCCGGAATCGGGCACCGCGTGGCGCGGCTCGGTGGTGCTGGAGCTGTCGGACCGGCAGTTCGCGCTGCTGCGTTACCTGGCCACCAACCACAGCAAGGTGCTGTCCGAATCGGACATCGTGACCCACGTGTGGGGTGCCACGCTGGGCAACCACGACATCGACGTCGCCAAACACATGGCCGATCTGAAGTGGAAGGTCGATTGTGTATCGCCTCCGCTGATCAGCACGGTCGGGTCCTCGGGGTACATCCTTCGCGCGCCGAAGTCCTGAGCCGCCATGGCGATCAAGACCAAGTTGATCCTGGCCACCGCGATCCTTCTGAGCGTCGCCACGATCGTCATCGGCACGGTCGCCACCGGCGCGGTCGTCAAGACGATGACCAACCGCATCGACCGGCAGGTCACCCAGTTCATGGACGACGCGCTGGGCAGCCTCACCGAAAAACCCGTGGAGACCAACGCCAAGACGTCGCTGAGCTCGCGCGACATCGCGGTCCTGGTGATCAAGGACAACGGCAGGGTGGTGCAGGCCGAGGCCGCCGGCTTCGGCGACACCAAGATGCCGCTTCCCAAGGTGCCCCGGCCGCTGCCGAAGTCCGACACCCCGATCACCCTGAAGTCCACCTCCGGGCACCTGGAGTACCGGGCGGTGATCAGCGACGCCAAGGCGCTGGACAACGTGCCGGGCGGCGGGACCAAGCACCTGCGGCTGGTGGCGGCCGCGCCGCTCAACGAGGTCGCCGACGTCCGCCACAGCCTGATCGTCACCATGGCCGTCACCGTCGCCCTGGTGTTGGCGGTGGGGGTGCTGGCGGCCTGGGGGATCACCCGGCGCGGGATGCGCCCGGTCACCAAGATGATCGACGCGGCGGCGGCCGTGGCCGACGGGGACCTGGAGCGGCGGCTGCCGGCGCGCGGGGAGCGCACCGAGATCGGCAAGCTGGCCACCGCGCTCAACATCATGGTGTCCAAATTGGTGGATGCCATCAATCAGCGCGACGCCCAGCAGAACCGGCTGCGCACCTTCGTCGCCGACGCCTCGCACGAGCTGCGCACCCCGCTGGCGGCGATCACCGGCTACGCCGAGCTGTACGAGTCGGGCGGGGTGCCGTCGGGCCCGGCGCTGGACCGGGCGATGGCGCGCATCCGCGGGGAGAGCCACCGGATGGCGGCGCTGGTGGAGGACCTGCTGCTGCTGGCGCGGCTCGACCAGTCGTCCACGCCCACCCGGCGACCGCTGGACCTGCGGCAGCTGGCCTTCGACGCGGTGGACGACGCGCGGGTCGCCGACGGCGCGCACCCCATCGACGTCAACGCCGAGCAGCCGGTTCCGGTGAGCGCCAACGAGGACCACATGCGGCAGGTGGTGGTGAACCTGCTGACCAACGCGCGGGTGCACACCGCGCCCGACACCAACATCGCGGTGACGGTGACGCGGCACCGCAACGAGGCGATCCTCACCGTGGCCGACGACGGGCCCGGCATCCCCTCGGCCCACCGGCACCGGGTGTTCGACCGCTTCTATCGGGCGGACGACTCGCGCTCGCGCGACACCGGGGGCACCGGCCTCGGTCTGTCCATTGTGAAGTCAATCGTGGAGTCGCACGAGGGCCGCGTCGAGCTGGAGAGCCAGCTGGGCAGGGGCACCTGCGTGCGGATCGTGTTGCCGGTCACCGACGCGGCGGTGTGAGCGGCGAAGCCAGCGGCGCGCCAGCGATATCTCAGCGGTCGTCCATAGCGTCGCGGCCATGGACAACACATTCAAGGTACTGATCTCGGGGGCCAGCATCGCCGGTCCCGCCGCCGCCTACTGGCTGAACCGCGCCGGATGCGAGGTGACCGTCGTGGAACGGGCCCCCGCCATTCGCGACGGCGGCTGGTCCATCGATTTCCGGGGCGTGGCCCTGGACCTGGTGGATCGGATGGGCATCGGCGAGGCGTTGCGCGCCAACGACACCAAGATGAACGACCTGAAGCTCATCAACATCGACGGCGGGCACGTGGCGAACATGCCCGCGGCGCTGTTCGCCGGGGATCTGGAGGTCCCGAAGAACGACGTGACCCGCATCCTGGTCGAGGCCACAGCCGACGATGTCGAGTATCGCTTCGGCGACTCGATCGCGACGCTGGAGCAGGACGCCGACGGCGCGCGGGTGACGTTCGACTCCGGGCGGTCGGGGCGCTTCGACCTGGTGGTGGGCGCCGACGGCCTGCACTCCCACACCAGGTCGATGGCGTTCGGGCCCGAGGAGAACTACTTCCGTTCGCTGGGAATGCAGATGGCGGTGTTCACCGTGGACAACTTCCTCGGACTGGACCACACGGGACTCGGCATGGCCGTGGACGACACGCGGCGGGTGGGCGTCATCTCCGCCGACCACAACGCCTCGGCGCGCGCCATGTTCTCGTTCGCCGCCGAGTCGATCGACGTCGATCGGCGCGACACCGAGGCGGTGAAGGACCTGATCACGGAGAAGTTCTCCGACGTGGGTTGGGAGGTGCCGCGGCTGCTGGAGACCATGCGCGGCGCCACCGACTTCTACTTCACCGCCGCCGCGCAGATCGAGATGAACAGCTGGTCGCGGGGGCGGGTGGTGCTGCTGGGCGACGCCGGATACTGCGCGGCGCCGACGTCGGGGCGCGGCACGTCGCAGGCGCTCATCGCGGCGTACGTGCTGGCGGGCGAGCTGGAGGCCAGCGGCGGGGACCACGAGAAGGCGCTGGCCGCATACGAAAGCGAACTGCGCGACTACATCTCGCGCAACCAGCTGCTGGGGCGGGAGTTCAGGGCGCACGCCTACGCGACGCCGAGCCAGGAGATGCTGGACGAGATGGCGGCGTCGGTGCCCGAGGACGAACCCGACGCGTTTCGGCCGAAGGAGTACTTCTAAAGCGTGTTGGGGAGTCCGCTGCCGTGGCGAGCGGCTTCCCGACGGATGCGTGGCGCGCCGACAACGCGGCCAGGCGCCATCGGGGGCCGCGCAGCAGGAAACGGGGCTCGCCAGGTTGTCGGAGCGGATCGGGGCTCGCGGGTCCCGATCCGCGCCGATCGTTGTCAGACGCCCGAGGTCGCGGCGGCGCGGGAGGCCCGGATGTCCCCCGTGGTGGCGCGGAGCAGGCCGATCAACAGCAGCACCGCCGCCACGGGCATGGTGAGGCGCACGGGGGTGTCCACCAGGCGGTCGGCGAGCATCACCAACACGGCCGCCGATACGCAGATCGGGGCGAGGGCGGGGACGCGGCGGCGGGCGGCGGCGTCGATGGC
This sequence comes from Stackebrandtia sp., assembly GCF_035643755.1. Taxonomy (NCBI): domain Bacteria; kingdom Bacillati; phylum Actinomycetota; class Actinomycetes; order Glycomycetales; family Glycomycetaceae; genus Stackebrandtia; species Stackebrandtia sp. Next base: position 8,281 of record NZ_DASQPW010000163.1, read on the forward strand.
CTGGGCGGCCAGCGCGATGAACAGCACGGCGGGGCCGAGGATGTAGACGACGAGCTCGACGCCGGGCGCGGACGTGAGCTTCTCGGTGAAGGCGTGCATGGCGTCGTTGCTCGCGGTCGCCCAGCCCGAGACCAGGTCGATGAGCATCTGCGCGGCGAGGCTGGCGGCGCCGAAGACGGAGAGTCCGAAGTAGACGCGGGCGGCGACCCGCCCGGCCGCCGCGGGCGGCCGGGCGACGCGGTACAGCGCGGCGGAGACGGGGATCAGCAGCGGGTAGGCGGCCAGCCAGGCGAGGTGGGCCAGGGTCCAGCCGGGCTCGCGGCCCTCGGTTCCCATCGAGTGTTGGATCGCCCAGCCGACGATGATGGCGACGGGGGCGGCGACGGCGGCGAAGCGGGTCAGCTTGGTGTGGGTCATGGCTCAACCATAGAGTTACAGAATTTATTCTGCAAGTATATTTCTGCATAGATTTCCCCGCATGCCGCGAGGTCGGCAGGTAGGCTGCGTCCATGGCGGACGAACCCATCGCGCACACCTCCGACACCCTCAAGGCGCTGTCCAGCCCGCTGCGGCGCTCCATCCTGCGCCAGTTGGGAACCCACGGTCCCGCCACCTCCACCACGATCGGCCAGGCGCTGGGCGAGAACACCGGCACCACCAGCTACCACCTCCGCCAGCTCGCCGCGGCGGGCCTGATCGCCGAGATCCCCGAGCGCGCCAAGGGGCGGGAGCGTTGGTGGCGCACGGTTCCCGCCGACCGCCGCACTCCCCCGCGCGCGTCCATGTCCGATGAGGACAAGACCGTCCACGACGAACTCGAAAGGGCCCGCATCGCCGAGGACTACGCGACGATCTCGGCGGCGCTGGCCGATCGCGACGCGCTGGGCGAGTGGCTACAGGGGTCGCGGGGACGGGCGTTCATGACGCTCGACCAGCTCAGGTCCTTTCACGAGGATTATCTGAAGCTGTTGCGCCGCTACGGAAAGGACGCCGACGGCGCGCCCGAGGGCGCGCGGGCGGTGACGGTTCGCTGGTTCGCGTTCGTCGACGAGTCGTGACGGCGGCGAACGCCTGCCGCGCGGTTAGGTCCTGTTGGGGAACCCCGTTTCCTTCTGCACGCCGCCAGGCGGGGCCCGGACGCGTCGTCGGCACGCCCGCAAACAACACCGGCATGCGGGCGCTGTTCCACCTTGCCGTGCGCTCGCCCGGACACCGCTCGCGACGGAACTGAGTTCCCCAACGGGCCCTAAGCGCGGTCGCGGGCGGCCATGCGGTGGCCCGCCAGGGCGATCGCGGCGGCGACGACGGTGAGGCCCGCGCCGACGGCCAGGGCCGCCGACATCGGGATCAGCTCCAGCAGGGAGCCGAACACCACGGGGCCCGCGGCGCCTCCCGCGAAGAAACCCGACTGGATGGCGGCGGCTCCCCGCGCGGGGTCGGGGCTGCCGCGCAGCGCGGCGCTGAGCAGCAGCCCCGCCCAGCCCCACTGGCCGACGGCCAACAGGACGGCGCCGCCGACGAATCCCGCGATCGTCGTGGTGGAGATCGCCAGCAGGCCCACCGCGCCCGCCAGCATCTGGGCGCAGGCCACCAGCGCGTTGCCGCGCGGGCGGCGATCGGCCAGGGCGCCCGCCACGCCGCGGGTCGCCATGGCCAGCGCGGCCGTCACCGACAGCAGGATTCCCGCCGTCGGCGCCGACAGCCCGCTGGCGCCGCCGATCGCGACGAAGTAGACGGAGCTGGCGTTGGCGCCGATGCACCCGAAGAACGCCGCCACCGCCCACAGCCGCACCGAACGCGGGACTCGGGCGCCGCGCGCGGATGTCTTGGGCCGCATGGCATCGGTGCGTTTTGGTACCGACAGCGCCACGGGGACCGCCGCCAGGCAGATCCCGCCCGCCACTTCGAGCACTCTCGACAGC
>NZ_DASQPW010000164.1:0-29474 GCF_035643755.1 Stackebrandtia sp.
CGAGAAGAAGCACCCCGAGTACCACATCAAGGTCACCGGGTTCGAGACCTATGAGGATGAGTGGAAGGCGCTGACCGCCGCCAACAAGGAGGGCAACCCGCCCACCATCATCCAGAACTTCGAGGCCGCCACCACCGAGTCCCGCGACCAGGTCAACTCCGACGGCAAGCCGCTGTTCGCCAACCTGCAAAAGGCCCTGGACGGCCGCAAGAAGGTGCTCGGCGAGCCGGTGGTGATCGACGACGTGGTGCCCGCCGCGAAGAACTACTACTCGGTGGACGGCAAGTACACCTCGATGCCGTGGAACACCTCCACCCCGCTGTTCTACTCCAACATGGACTACCTGAAGAAGGCCGGGATCTCCTCCGCCCCCACCACGTGGGAGGAGGTCAAGTCCGACTGCGACAAGATCAAGAAGATGAAGAACGGCCCCAAGAAGTGCGCCACCTGGGCCGACCACGCCTGGTACCCCGAGCAGATGCTCTCCGAACAGGGCGGCCTGTTGACCAACAACAAGAACGGCCGTGACGGGCGCGCCACCAAGGTCGACATCAACACCGCCGCGTACAAGAAGTTCCCGAAGTTCTGGAAGAAGCTCAACGACGACGGCGAGTTCTACTACACCGGCAAGCAGGAGGACTTCCTGGCACCGGTCGACACCTTCAACGCCCAGAAGACCGCGTTCCTGCTCAGCTCGTCCGGCGACGCCAGCAACGTCATCTCCGAGACCAAGAAGGCCGGGGCCAAGGTCGACGTCACCATGATGCCGAGCTTCAAGGGCACCAAGAACCACGGCAACGTCATCGGCGGCGCCACCCTGTGGCTCACCGACGGCCTGGAGAAGAAGACCACCGACGGCGCGCTGGCCTTCATGCAGTTCATCGACAACCCGACCAACGCCGCCGACTGGCACAAGAAGACCGGCTACATCCCGATCACCAAGGCCGCCTACGACAAGCTCGACAACGAGGGCTGGTTCAAGAAGAACCCGTACCAGAAGCTGGCCAACGAGCAGCTCGACCGCTCCGAAAGCAGCCCGGCCACGCTGGGCGCGCTGGTCGGCAACTTCGTGTCGATCCGCCAGCAGGTGACCCAGGCGATGGAGGACATCATCACCTCCGGGGCCAATGTGGATTCCAGCTTCGCCAAGGCGCAGAAGAAGTCCCAGAAGCTCCTGGACGACTACAACAAGCTCTACGCGAAGTAGCACCGTGGCGCTTTATCCGTTGATGGTGCCGCTGTTCATCGCGACGGCGGCGCTCGGAGCCCTGGTGGGCTGGAGGGCCTGGCGTGCCGCCGGGCTCTCCGGCTCCCGGGGGGCGTGGACCGTGGCGCCCGCCGGGCTGCTCGGTCCACTGTTGACCATGTGGCCGATGGACTCCTGCACCTTCGAGCCGAACCGCACCGGCCTGGACATCGCCGTCGGCGTGGTGGCGTTCGCCGCCGGTGCCGCCGTGGCCATCGCGGTGGTGGCCTGGGTCGGGCGCGCCCTGTCCCTGCCCGGCGGGGCGTCCAACCTGGACACCGGCGACAACTACGGATCGTGGAAGGGCGGCCGCGGCATCCCGTGGCTGCTGTTGCTGCCCACGCTGGTCATCCTGGCGTTCTTCCTGTACTGGCCGCTGGCCGAGACCTTCCGGCTGTCCACCCACCTGGTGCGCCTCAACGCGCCCATCGAGCCCTACACCTGTGTGGACAACTACACCGTCATGCTCGGCCCCAGCATCGAGTGGTGGTGGGTGGTGCCGGTCGTGCTGCTGGCGCTGGTCGCCGCCGCCGAGTTCCTCGCGCGGCGCTTCGCCGACCCGGTCAGCGACCTGCCCGGCGGGCTGCGCTGGCTGCGCGGGGTCCTGATGGTCGTGGCCGCCGTGACCGTCGCCGCGGCGATGTTCGGCGCGGACTACCGCCGCTACTTCGCCAACACGCTGCTGTTCACCGGCGCGATCGTCGTGGTGGGGCTCGCGGTCGGCCTGGGCATCGCGCTGCTGGTCTCCCTGCCCATCAAGGGCCGCGCGGTGTATCGCACCCTGCTGATCTGGCCGTTCGCCATCAGCCCGGCGATCGCGGGAATCCTGTTCTCGCTGCTGTTCGACCCGCTGATCGGGATGCTCGGCCACGTCTACGAGGCCCTCACCCCGTGGTCCATGCCGGCCTTCGCCACCAACCCCGTCCTGGCCAAGATCGTGGTGATCCTGGCCAGCATCTGGAAGAACCTCGGCTTCACGATCCTGTTCTACATCGCGGGCCTGCAAAACGTCCCCACCAGCATGCTGGAGGCGGCCAAACTGGACGGTGCCAACGCCTGGCAGCGCTTCCGGCACTTCATCCTGCCCAGCCTGACGCCGATCACGTTCTTCCTCGTGGTGACCAACGTGACCTACGGCTTCTTCCAGGTCTTCGGCTCGATCGAATACCTCACCAAGGGCGGCCCGTCGGGGGCCACCACCGACGCCCTGACCCAGATCTACATCGTGCAGAACAGCAACGTCGGTGAGGGCGCCGCGGCGTCCGTGGTGTTGTTCGCGATGGTGCTGGCCGTGACCGCCTGGCAGTTTAGGGCCAGCGGACGACGCGTCCACTACGGAGCATGAGAGGGGTGCGACCATGGCAATCGACGTGACCGCGGTGGCGACCGACGCCGCCGACGACTCCGCGCCGGATCGGCGGCGCGGCCTGCGACGCGGGAAACGCACCTGGCACATCCACCTGGCGCTCATCGTGATCTGCCTGGTGCTGTGCGCCCCGGTGCTGTACGCCCTGCTGGTGACCACGCAGGACAAGTCCGCGATGCTGCACTTCCAGCTGTTCCCCGGCTCCGCGCTGGGCGACAACCTGCACACCGTCCTGGACACGCACGGGCTGGGCACCTACATGCTCAACTCGGCGATCATGTCGGTGATCATCGCGGTGGGCAAGGCGATCACCGGCCTGCTGGCCGGCCTGGCCTTCGTCTACTTCCGCTTCCCCGGGCGCGGCATCGTGTTCTTCATCGTCCTGATCACGCTGATGATGCCCACGGAGATCTCGATCCTGGCGCTGTTCAACATCGTCGATCAGCTCGGCATGACGAACAACCTGTCGGGCCTGACCGTGCCGTTCCTGGCCTCGGCCACCGCGGCGTTCCTGTTCCGCCAGCACTTCTCCAACCTGCCCGCCAACCTGTCGGAGGCGGCGCAGCTCGACGGCGCCAACCCGATCCAGTTCCTGTTCAAGGTGCTGGTTCCCTTGTCGTGGAACGTGATCGGTGCGCTGACCGTCATCGAATTCCTGTACGGCTGGAACATGTACCTGTGGCCGCTGCTGACCGTCCACGACGACGACGCCCAGGTCGTCCAGGTCGGACTGAGCGGCCTGCAACAGACCGGCAACGAGGGCATCACCTACGGCCCGCTGATGCTGGGCGCCCTGATCGCCTCGATCCCCCCGATCCTGGTGTTCATCGCGCTGCAACGACCCTTCATGAAGGGCTTCGCGCTCTCCCACGATAAATAGCCAGTATGCAGGCATTTACCTGCCGCTATGGCCAAATTGCGGACGGTGATGCCAGGCTGACCCCCTCACCGATGAACGAGCAAGGAGTAAACACATGAGACGATCGCTGATCGCCATCGCCTCGGTTGCCGCGATCGTGGTGTCCATGGGCGGCGCCCTCGCCTGGGCGGACGACACCGGCGGCGGCACCAACGGCAAGGCCGACGCCGCGGCCGGACCCACCGCCGACCAGCTGCGCGACGCCGTCAACGGCTGCGACACCCAGCTGTCGGACGGCACCTATGCCGAGGACGAGGACGGGTCGTCCGACATCCCGGTGTGCAAGTCCTCCGGCGGCGCGGTGCACTGGAAGGCCGACATGGACGTCGACTGCGACGGGCAGCGCACCGACCAGTGCAATGAGGACACCGACCCCTCCTGGCAGAACGAGACCTCGTTCCAGCAGTCGGACGGGCAGCCGCTGAACGCGGCCGCCCTGCCGTTCTACGTGATACCGCTGCCCAGCGACGTCTGGAACTACGAGGACGCCGGCATCGACCCCGGCACCGTGGCCGCCGTCGTCTACCAGGACAAGGTGGTCTACGCCGTGTTCGGCGACCAGGGGCCCGACACGATCATCGGCGAGGGCTCCTACGCCCTGGCCGACGCGCTGGGGATTGACCCGGACCCGGCCACCGGCGGGGTCGAGGGCAAGGCCGTGGACTACATCCTGTTCCCCGGCGTCACCGCCGACCCCATCGAGGACCACGACAACGCCACCTCCGTCGGCACCGACGCGGCCAACAAGCTGGTCGGCGCCTGACGGGGCGACGGCCTCCTAGGCGTACGAGTTCTTGTAGTAGATGCTGGCCAGCCGCCCGCCCGGGCACCCGGACGCCAGTCCCAGGGCCAGGGCGGGCTTGCCGCCGACCTTGAGCACCCCCAGGCCCTCGGGCTCGCGGTAGCTCAGCGAGTAGCCCGCCTTGGTCAGGTGGGTCTCGTAGTCGGAGGGCTTGTTGAAGTTGATCCGGCTGATCTTGACGTTTCCGTCCAGGTCGCCGTCGCCGTGCCCCACCTTGCAGTTCTTGTCGCCGCCCTCGTAGGCGGTGCCCTGCAACAGATACAGGTGCTGTCCATAGTGCTGGAATCCCTGCGGTGTGACGCCGGGCGGGTACGCCGCGGAGGTGCCGACCGACGCCAGCGGGGCGGAGTAGTCCTTGGCGGCGAACTTCGCCAGATCGAACATGGTGATGGTGTTGGCCTCGCCGCTGCGCTGGTGGCGCACCGCGATGGTCCCCGCGTCCATGTCGAGCGAGCAGGCCGCCAAACGGTTGCCGGGGAAGGGATCGAACAGTTCCACGTCGTCCTTGGTGATGGGCGTGGCGGTGTTCTTGAACGCGAACCGGCAGATCTGGGTGCCCCGCACGTCGTCGCCGTACGGCTTGGCGACCGCCTCGGTCCACATGGTGACCCCGCCTCCACCGGGCTGCACGCCGAAGGCGATGCCGTGCCCGAAACCCTTGAGGTACATGCGTCCCAGCTTCTTGCCGGTCAGGTCGAGCTTCGTCACCGTGAGATCGCCGGGCTTGGCGTTGTTGGAGACCTGCATCGTGTACAGGTGTCCGTGGGTGTTGTCGAACGCGAAGCATTGCAGGACGGTGGTGGCCGTCAGCGGCTTCTTCCAGAACAACCGGTCGGAGCCGTGGGTGAGGTCGAACTTGCCGGATGTCGGCACGGCGTCTTGGGCCTGAGCCAGCTGGGACAGGCCGGCGGCCCCCAGGCCGGCGGCGACGGCGGCCGTGCCCGCACCGGCCAGGATGGCTCGGCGGCTGACGCGGCGGGAGGAGTGCTTCATGAATCGGGCCTTCGATGTCGGGAAATGTTGTGCGGCTTAACCTATCGATAAAACGCACAAAATTCGCACATGTGGGTGACACGCCGGCCGGGGCGTCCACAACCCGGCCATGACCCCGCCCCACGCCTGTCACCGCTGGTGTGCGTGAGGTGGACGATTCGGGCGATCTCGGCGTAGCGTGTGGAGTCCGTACGAGCCCGGCAGCCGAGAGGAAGGACCCTCCGTGGATTCCGAATGTCCCGACACTCAGCCGGAAGCCGCCGATCGGCTGGTGACGCTGCGAGAACGACTGCGGGGGTTCAGGTCCGGGCTGCAAGCCGGAAACGTCTCGCCCGAGCTGTGGTCCGGGGTCGTGGAGTGCGGCGTGGAGGCCACCGCCCTGCGCAAGTCCGCGATGTCCGCGCTGGACGACGACCCCGAGTGCGAACGGTCCCGCAAGTCCGCCGGGTACGCCATCCGCATCGAGACCGACATCTGGGCGTTCGCCGACGCCATCGCGGGGCTGTGCCTGAAGAACGCCGAGGCGCCCCGCAAGACCGACGGCTGAGCCGACAAGACGCGAAAACCGCCGGACGAGTAGCCCACACTCGTCCGGCGGTTTCTTGTTCCCCCGAGGGTTTGGCTCTAGCCGACCATCGCGTGGCGCGGGGCGTGGCGCTCGACCGCGCCGAGCGCGGTGGTGCGGCGCCTCGCCGAAAGGACCGTGGCCGCGCCCAGCAGCGCCGCCCCGCCGATCGCCACGCCCCAGGCGGCCAGGGTGAGGGAGTCGGGGTGGATCAGCGACTGCCCGCGCACCGCCTGCCAGGCCGTGACGGTCACGAATCCGACGTAACCGAAGGCGACGCTGCCCAGCAGCCGGGCACGGACCTTGGCGTCGCGCAGCCACGACAACCGGGTCGCCAGCAGGTTGAGCGCCAGGACCACGGCCAGCAGCACCTGGATGGCGTGCAGCCCGAAGAAGTGCGGCACCCGCATGTCGCCGCCAGTGATGCTCCAGTCGGTCAGCGGCATGCCGTTGCCGTCCGGGTCGCCGATGCCGTGGCCGCCCACCAGGGTGACGTTGCCGCCGTCGGCGTCGTGCACGGTGCGGGGTCCGGCCGAGGCGTTGACGCCGACGATGAAGTAACCCAGGAACATGCCGATCGCCGCCACGCCGATGCCGATGCGCAGCGCCCAGGTCTGCGCGGCGTCGCCGATCCGCTGGAACAGCAGCACGATCGCGATCACCATGCTGGTGCCGAACAATCCCAGGACGCCGGACATGAAGACCTTCTGGCCGACGACATTGAAGGTGTCGGTGTTGACGTTGAAGTGGCTGAAGGTGCCGCGCGCCGCCTGGGCGGCGATGAAGCCGACGTCGACGAAGCCGGTGACCGCGAACAGGGTTCCCAAGGTCCACATGGTCTTGGAGGCCCGGGTGGCCTTCGACAGCATCCAGGCCAGGGTGGCGCCGTAGGCGGCGAAAGCCAGGCCGAACTTCCACGGCTTCAACCAGACGTTCTCGCCGATCAACTGCCTGTGGTCCACCAGCATGCCGACGGTGGCCACCAGCACCAACAGGCTCATGGCGGCGACCATCACCATCATCGGCCGGTGCCAGGTTTTGATTCGCGCTAGGACAGTGGACATTGGTGTCTCCTCGTTCGCGTGCTTTGCTTCAGGGGCACCACTTATGCTTCGTGACGCGTGAGGTTTCGTCAGTCGGGTAGATCCCCCAAAGTTCGGTGGGGGTAACCCCCGAATCACAGTGGGGCGCGGCTCACTGTCGAAGCCTCCTGGCGTGGAACCGCACTGAAAGGGCCGCTAAACTCGCAGGCAATATTCACGTCCGCCGCGCTATACGAGGAGCATCGTGACCAAAACGCTGACCGTCGAACTGGTCGCCGTCGAAGAGAAGGTGTGGACCGGCCAGGCCACGATGCTGATCGCCCGCACCACCGAGGGGGAACTGGGCGTCATGCCGGGCCACGCCCCGCTGCTGGGCCAGCTGGCCGACCCCGGGACGGTGCGCATCAAGACCGCCGACGGCGACGAACTGATCTATCGCGTCAACGGGGGATTCCTATCCGTGACCGGCAGCGGCGCGACCGTGCTGGCCGAAACCTGCTCCCCGGCCGAGACGGTATCCGCCGACTCGGCCGTCGAGCTCTAATCTCCGGCGCCAGTCGGTGAGCGAGGCTGGGCCGAGGAGTGGTTGAGACGATTCTCGTGATCGCCGCGGTTCCCGCGCTCGCCGGTTTGGCCCTGGCGGTGCTGTTCGGCCGCCGCACCTTCCTCACCCGCAGCGGAGCCATGGCGATGGCCATGCGCATCTACCGGCGCGTCCCGGGACGCGGCTGGGCCCCGGGCTTCGGCACCTTCAACGCCGGGCGGCTCGCCTGGTACCGGATGTTCAGCTACTCGCCGCGCCCCCACCGAACCCTGGACCGCGCCGAGCTGAAGGTCGAGCAGCGCCGCGAGCCCGTCGGCGCCGAGCGGCAGATCTTCCCGCCCTCCGTGGTGATCCTGTGCTGCCAATCGCCGGACGGCGAGGTCGAGGTGGCCATGACCCGTTCGGCGCTCACCGGCTTCCTCTCCTGGCTCGAGGCCGCCCCGCCCGGGGCGGCCTCCGATTTTTACGGGAACTGATCACCAGCCGCGGCGGGGCCCGCGCGACGAGGGGGTCGGGCCCGCGTCCCGCGTCCGGTACACAATGTACGGACGGAACAGGTACCACACCGGCGCGCTGAAGGCGTGCACGAGGCGGGTGAAGGGGAACAGCGCGAACAGCGTCATGCCGATCAGCGCGTGGATCTTGAACGCCGGGGACGCGGCGGCCATCGCGGCGGCGTCGGGGCGCAGCGTCCAGATGGAGCGGAACCACACCGACACCGTGAGCCGATAGTCGACCTCGGCGCCGTGGCCCAGACCGGCCACGGCCGACAGCAGGGTGGTGGCCAGGCCCGCCACCAGCGCCGCCACCAGCACCACGTACATCACCTTGTCGTTGACGGTGGTGGCGCTGAACACCGGGCCGGTGGTGCGGCGCCGCCAGATCAACAGCGCGACTCCGCCCAGCGTCGCCACCCCCGCCACGGCGCCCAGCGACAGGGCGGTGACGTGGTACTGCTCGTTGGAGATGCCCAGGGCATCGGTCCAGTTCTCGGGGATCAGCAGGCCCACGGCGTGCCCCGCGATCACCAGGAGGATCCCGAAGTGGAACATCGGGCTGGCCACGCGCAACAGCCGCGACTCGTACAGCTGGGACGAGCGGGTCGTCCAGCCGAAGCGGTCGTAGCGCCACCGCCAGACGGTGCCGCCGATCAGCAGGACCAGCACGGCGTACGGCGCCACCGCCCAGGCCATGGTGTCGGCCAGCGACGCGGTCACGACGCGACCCTCGTCGGCATGCCCAGCATCACCTGCGGCTCCACGCCGACGCCCTCGGCGGGCGGTCCGTCGGCCGCCAGTCGGCGCACCTCGGCACCGTCGGGCGGTGGCAGGGTGGCGGCCACGGCGTCCAGGACGTGGCGGTAGCCGGTGCCGTGCTCGTGCAGGGCGCCGCGCAGCAGCTCGATGGCGGAGCGGAACTCCACCAGCAGCCGGTGTCCCGCCGCGGCGTCGCCGCGCGCGGCGAACTCCAGCACCACGCCGAGATGGTCGGGCAGCTCGGCGCCGTCGCACGCCCAGCCGCTGGCCGCGTAGACGCGCTTCAGCCGGGCCAGGGCGGGCCCGCGCCGCCGGGTGTCCCCGTCGGCGTAGTAGGTGAGATGCAGGGTGCGGCGGCGCTTCAGGTCGAAGACGTCCACGTAGGCGCTTTCGAGCCGCCCGGGGTCGGCGGCGGCGATGTACCCCAGCGCCGCCTCCAGACCCGCCCGGGCGGGGGAGCCGTCCAGTTCGGACACGGCGCCGGCCACCAGCGGCAGCCGCTGCCGGAAGGCGGCGTCCGGGTAGTCCAGCAGGCGCGCGGCGGCGGCCCGCTCCACGGCGAAATCCCTCACGCTCATTCCTTTCTGGGCGGAAACAGCCCCTGGGGGCGGCCGTTGCCGTCCCAGTTGAGCAGGTTCACCCGTCCCGACAAATCGGACGGGGAATCGGAGGTCTGGCGCTCGGTCAGGGCGTGGAAGGTCTCGACGCTGGCGGCGGGGGGCGCGCCCGACGACTCGCCGAACGGCCCGCTGCCGCCCATGCCGGGGCCGCCCTCGAAGTCGAGATCGCAGCCGATCTCCTCGATGACGCCGCGGTCGGCGTCGTCCACGCCGTAGGCGGTCGGGATGACGTAGCGCTCGTCGTACTTCGCCAGTGCCAGCAGGCGGTACATGTCCTCGATGTCGTGAGTGGACATTCCCACCTGTTCGGCGATCGCCGGCGCCGGCTCCTGACCCAGGTTGACCGCGCGCATGTGGGACCGCATCGCCGCCAGCTTGCGCAGCGAGGACCTCACCGGGGCGACGTCGCCCGCGGTGAACAGCTCCGCCAGGTACTCCACGGGGATGCGCAGCGTCTCGATGGCGCCGAACAGGTTGTGGGCGTCCTCGCCGTCGTGACCGGTGGAGGCCAGGGAATCCACCATCGGCGACAGTGGAGGGATGTACCAGACCATCGGCATGGTCCGGTATTCCGGGTGCAGCGGCAGCGCCAGACCGAAGCGCTTGATCAGGGCGAACACCGGGGAGCGGCGCGCCGAATCCAGCCAGCGCCGCGGAATCCCGTCGCGCAGCGCGGCCCGCTCCACGTCGGGATCGTTCGGGTCCAGGAACACGTCCATTTGGGACCGGTAGAGGTCGGCGGGGTCGGCCACGGCCGCGGCCTTGCCCACGCTCTCGGCGTCGTACAGCATGACGCCCAGGTAGCGCAGCCGTCCCACGCAGGTCTCGGAGCACACCGTGGGCATGCCGACCTCGATGCGCGGATAGCACAGGGTGCATTTCTCGGCCTTGCCCGTCTTGTGGTTGAAGTAGACCTTCTTGTACGGGCAGCCCGTCACGCACATCCGCCAGCCCCGGCAGCGATCCTGGTCCACCAGGACGATCCCGTCCTCGGCCCGCTTGTACATCGCGCCGCTGGGGCAACTGGCCACACAGGACGGGTTCAGGCAGTGCTCGCAGATCCGCGGCAGGTAGAACATGAACGCCTGCTCGAAGTCCAGCTTCACCTTGTCGCCCAGCCGTTTCACGATCGGGTCGTTGCGGGCCAGCTCGGGGCCGCCGCCCAGGTCGTCGTCCCAGTTGGCGCTCCAGGTGATCGCCATGGGGTCACCGCTGATCAGCGAGTACGGCCGGGCGACCGGGATGTCGTCGCCCAGCGGCGCCGAGATCAGGTTCTCGTAGTCGTAGGTCCACGGCTCGTAATAGTCCTGTATGGATGGCATCTTGGGGTTGGCGAAGATGGACACCAGCTTCTTCACGCGCCCGCCCGCGCGCGGCTTCAGGCGGCCGGTCCTGGTCCGCCGCCAACCGCCCTTCCAGCGATCCTGATCCTGGTAGGTGCGCGGATATCCCTGCCCCGGGCGGGTTTCCACGTTGTTGAACCACGCGTACTCCACGCCGCCGCGGTTGGTCCACGCCTGCTTGCAGGTCACCGAGCAGGTGTGGCAGCCGATGCACTTGTCGAGATTCATCACCATGGCCACCTGGGCCATGACGCGTCCGATCTTCGCCATCAATACACCACCTTGGATGTTCGCTTCCGCACCACGGTCACCTCGTCGCGCTGGTTTCCGGTGGGGCCCAAATAGTTGAACGCGTACGACAGCTGCGCGTAGCCGCCGATCAGGTGGGTGGGCTTGATGAGCAGCCGGGTCAGCGAGTTGTGGATGCCGCCGCGGCGGCCGGTGGTCTGCGACTTCGGCATGTCGACCACGCGTTCCTGCGCGTGATACATGTAGACGGTCCCGGTCGGCATCCGGTGCGACACAACGGCACGCGCGGCGATCACGCCGTTGCGGTTCACCGCCTCCACCCACTCGTTGTCGGCGACGCCGATCGCCGCCGCGTCCGCCGGGCTCATCCACAGCGTCGGTCCGCCCCGCGACAGGGTCAGCATCAGCAGGTTGTCCTGGTACTCCGAGTGAATCGACCACTTCGAATGCGGCGTCAGGTACCGGACGGTGACCTCGCGCCCGTCGACGCCGAACGACGGCTCACCGAACAGCCGATGCGCGTCCAGGGGCGGCCGGTACACCGGAAGCACCTCCCCGAACTCGCGCATCCACTCGTGGTCCACATAGAAGTGTTGGCGGCCGGTGAGGGTGTGCCACGGCTTGTCGTGCTCGACGTTGATGGTGAACGGCGAATACCGGCGATCGGGCGCCTCCTTGCCCGACCACTCCGGGCTCGGCCCCACCGGGGTGGGCCGGGTCTGGGTGTCGGTGAACACCACCCGCCGCTCGGCCGCGCCGTCGATCAGCTCGGAGAAGTCGGTGCCGGTGCGCTCGGCGAGTGCCCGGAATCCCTGGGCGGCAAGCCTTCCGTTGCTGGTGCCCGACAGCGCCAGGATCGTCTCGCATGCGGCGATGTCGGTGTCCAGCAGCGGTCGCCCCAGACCGGCGCCGCGCTGGGCCACGCCGTTGCGCTTGCCCAGCCAGTCGATCTCGGCGTCGGGGACGAACGCCACGCCCTTCACCGGCAGGCCCTTCGACTCCGCCAGCGGCCCCAGCGTCGACAGCTTGTCGGCGATCGCGCTGTAGTCCCGCTTCACCGCGACGATGGACGGTGCGTTGCGTCCCGGCTCGACCGGGATGCCGCGGCGCTTCCAGTCCGGTGCCACGCCGCCGGGCTGGGCGAGCTCGCCGGGAGTGTCGTGCTGGTGCGGCGCGGCGACCAGATCGGTGACCTCGCCGAGATGGTGCTGCGCCAATTGGCTGAACTTCCTGGCCAGGGCGCCGAAGCTCTCGAAGTCGGTGCGGGCCTGCCACGGCGGGTCGATCGCCGGGGTGAAGGCGTGCACGAAGGGGTGCATGTCGGTGGTGGACAGATCGTGCTTCTCGTACCAGGTGGCAGCGGGCAGCACGATGTCCGACATCAGGGTGGTGCTGGTCATGCGGAAATCCATGCTCAGCAACAGATCCAGCTTGCCGCGCGGCGCCTCCTCCCGCCAGACCACCTCCTGTGGACGGTGGATCGCGCCGGCCTCGTCGCCCTGGACGTTGGAGTCGGTGCCCAACAGGTGCCGCAGGAAGTACTCATCGCCCTTGGCCGACGAACCCAGCAGGTTGGCCCGCCACACGGTCAGCACCCGCGGCCAGTTCGCCGGGTCGTCCGGGTCCTCGGCGGCGAAGCGCAGGTCCCCGGCTGACAGGGCGTCGGCGACGTACCGCGCCGGTTCCTTTCCGGCCTCCTCGGCCTCGCGCGCCAGCGTCAGCGGGTTGCGCCCGAAGGTGGGGAAGACCGGCATCCACCCCATCCGCGCCGAGGCGGCCACCAGATCGGCGGTGTGCCGCGAATCGAGCTCGCCGCTGCCCAGCGGGGACGTCAGGGCGCCCGCGCGGTAGGTGTCGTAGCGCCACTGGTCGGTGTGCAGGTACCAAAACGGCGTCGCCGCCGAAAAGCGCGGCGGACGGCTCCAGTCCATGCCCGAGGCGTATGCGGCCCAACCGGTCTGGGTGCGGCACTTCTCCTGGCCCACGTAGTGCGCCCAGCCGCCGCCGTTGACTCCCTGGCAGCCGGTGAGCAGCAGCAGCGACAGGAACGCGCGGTACATGGTGTCGCCGTGGAACCACTGGTTGGTCCCGGCGCCCAGTACGATCATGCAGCGCCCGCCGCTGGCCGCGGCGGTGGCGGCGAACTCCCGCGCGATCCGCACCGCCCGGTGGGCGGGCACCGAGGTGACGGTCTCGGCCCATGCCGGGGTGTAGGGGACCGCGGCGTCGTCGTAGCCGTCGGGCCAGTCGCCGGGCAGCCCCTCCCGCGGCACCCCGTACTGGGCGAGCAGCAGGTCGAACACGGTGGTGACCAGGCGCCCGCCGACGCGCCGCGCGGGCACGCCGCGCCGCAACACCCCGCCGTCCACGTCGAAGCGCGGCAGCCGCACCTCCACCGCCTCGTGCGGTCCATCGTGGAAGCTCAGCGTCGGGCGGCGGTCGCCCAGATCGAGGTTCCACCGCCCCTTTCCCGCCTCGCCCCAGCGATGCCCGATCGTCCCGTTCGGGGCGACGACGCCGCCGTCCGCCGCGTCGCAGAACACGGGCTTCCACTGCCCGTCGGGCTCGTCCATGCCGAGATCGGCGGCGGTGCAGAACTTCCCGGGCACCAGGTAGTCGTCCTTGCGCGACAACTCCACCAGGAACGGAAGATCCGTGTACTTGCGCACGTACGCGTCGAAGGTGTCGTTGTGCCCCTTCACGAACTGCTCGGTGAGGATCACGTGCCCCATCGCCATGGCAAGCGCCCCATCGGTCCCCGGGTGCGGCGCCAGCCATTCGTCGGCGAACTTGGTGGCGTCGTTGTAATCCGGCGACACCACGACCACCTTCTGGCCGCGGTAGCGCGCCTCCGCCATCCAGTGCGCGTCCGGGGTGCGGGTGACGGGCACATTGGACCCCCACAGCATCAGATACGCCGCGTCCCACCAGTCTCCCGACTCGGGAACGTCCGTCTGGTCGCCGAACACCTGCGGCGAGGCCACCGGCAGATCGGCGTACCAGTCGTAAAACGACAGCATGGTGCCGCCGATCAGGTTGACGAAGCGCGCCCCCACCCCGTGCGACACCTGCGACATGGCGGGAATCGGCGAGAACCCCGCCACCCGGTCGGGACCGTAGGTCTTGATGGCGTGGACGTGCGCCGCCGCCGCGATCTCCAGCGCCTCGTCCCAGCCGACGCGCACCAGCCCGCCCTTGCCGCGCGCCGACTGGTAGGCCCGCCGCTTGTCCGGCGTCGTCGTGATCTCCTCCCACGCCGCCACCGGGTCGCCCAGCCGGGCCTTGGCGTCCCGGTACATGTCGACGAGCACGCCGCGGGCGTACGGATAGCGCACCCGGGTGGGTGAGTAGGTGTACCAGGAGAACGCCGCCCCGCGCGGGCAGCCGCGCGGCTCGTACTCGGGGCGGTCGGGACCCACCGAGGGGTAGTCGGTGGCCTGGGTTTCCCAGGTGATGATGCCGTCCTTGACGTACACGTTCCACGAGCACGAGCCGGTGCAGTTGACGCCGTGGGTGGAGCGCACGACCTTGTCGTGGCTCCACCGATCCCGGTAGAACACGTCGCCGGCGCGACCCCCGTGCCTGATCACGGCCCGCAGGTCCTCGGTGGCGCCCGCCCGGGTCAGGCGCACCCCGAGCCGCAGCAGCGCCTCGCCCGCGCCGCCGCCTTGTCGAGGGTTCGCCACGTTCCGCCTCCCGTCGAGCGCCGGTCGGTCTTTTCCGTATTGAACACAGCGCACGGTAACCCCGGCGCGGGCTATTGGTCGGCGGTTTCGCCAACCAAGGTCCCGAAATTCCGCGAATCCCGTCTGTGCGACGACCTGCGGCCCTAACGTTGCGGCGTGACGACGACGCATTCCGCCACAGTCGACACCGGCATCCATAAGGGAGCGGGTGCCAACCTGGCGCTGGCCACCGCGGCGTTCGCGCTCACCTTCTGGGCGTGGAACCTCATCGGCCCACTGTCCAAAAGCTACTCCCAGTCGCTGCACCTGTCGCCCGCCGAAACGTCCATTCTGGTCGCCATCCCGGTGTTGGTGGGATCCTTGGGCCGCATACCGATCGGCGTGCTCACCGACAAGCTCGGCGGACGCGTCATGTTCACCATCACCTGCTTCGTCAGCATCGTCCCCACCTTCCTGGTGGGGCTGTCGGGCGGTTCCTACGGGATGCTGCTGCTGTGGGGCTTCTTCCTCGGCTTCGCCGGGACCACCTTCGCCGTGGGCATCCCCTTCGTCAACGCCTGGCACCCGCCCGCCCGGCGCGGCTTCGCCACCGGCATGTTCGGCGCGGGCATGGGCGGCACCGCGCTGTCGGCGTTCATCACGCCCCGCCTGGTCCCCGCGCTGGGCCTGTTCGGCACCCACCTGGCGATGTGCGCCGCGCTGGCCGTCATGGGCGTCGGCATGTGGCTGTTCAGCCGCGACGCTCCAGGATGGAAACCCAGCACCGAGGCGGCGCTGCCGCGCATCCGCGACGCTGTGAAGATCCCCGCCACGTGGCAGCTGTCGCTGCTGTACGCCGTCGCCTTCGGCGGCTTCGTGGCCTTCTCCACCTACCTGCCCACCCTGCTGACCAGCGCCTACGACTTCGCTCAGACCGGCGCGGGCATGCGCACCGCGGGCTTCTCGCTGGCGGCGGTGATCGCGCGGCCCGTCGGTGGCATGCTGTCGGACCGGATCGGGCCGGTCCGGGTCTGCCTCATCTCGCTGTTCGGCACCTGCCTCGGCGCCGTCATTCTGGTCTTCCACCCGCCCGCCGAGATCCCCGCCGGGGCGGCCTTCGTGTTCATCGCGATCGTGCTGGGCCTGGGCACCGGCGGCGTGTTCGCCCTGGTGGCCAAGCTGGTCGAGCCCGCGCGGGTCGGCACCGTCACCGGCCTGGTGGGCGCCGCGGGCGGGCTCGGCGGCTACTTCCCGCCGCTGGTGATGGGCCTGGTCTACCAGGCCACCGGCACCTACGCCATCGGCTTCATCCTGCTGGCCGTGGTGGCCGGCGCCGTGGGCGTGTTCACCGTCAGGGCGTTCGGCTCCGTCAAGTGAGTCCATACGGGATTAAAGTGTCGCGTTAGGGTGGTCCGATGCGTTTGACGAAGTACACCCACGCCTGCGTCCGCCTCGAAGCCGACGGACACGTCCTGGTGATCGATCCCGGGGAGTGGAGCGAGGCCGCGTCCCTGGACGGCGCCGACGCCGTCGTCATCACCCACGAGCACGGCGACCACGTCGACCCCGACAAGCTCACCTCCGCGGTGGAGGCGAACCCGAACCTGGCGGTGTTCGCCCCCGCCGACGTGGCGGAACAGGCGTCCGGGCTGGGCATCGCCGTCACCACCATCGGAGTCGGCGAATCCTTCGACGCGGCGGGCTTCCGCATCTCGGCGCAGGGAGGCGAGCACGCCAAGATCATGAAGGGGCGGCCGACCTGCGCGAACCTGGCCTATCTGGTCGAGACCGCGGGCGGCACCGTCTACTACCCGGGCGACAGCCTGCACCGCCCCGAAACCGCGGTGGACACGCTCCTGGTGCCCACCTGCGCACCGTGGCTGAAGCTCGTCGAGGCCGTGGAGTTCGTTCAGGACGTGGCGCCGCGGCGCGCCATCTCCACCCACGACGCCATGCTCACCGACAAGGGCGAGCTGGTCGTCGACAGCTGGTTCGTCGAATACGGCGGCACCGAATACCTCCGCATGGCGCCGGGCGAAAGCCTCGACCTCAACGGCTAGCGGCCTTGCGGTACGCCCGGATCGACAGCGGGACGAACACCGCCAGGATCACCACGATCGCGACCAGCGAATACCACCCGGGGTGCTCCACCGGGAAACCCGAGGTGCTCTTGACCGGCAGGCCCTTGTTGCCCCACATGCCGCGCAGTTGCAGCACGATCGCCGACACCGGGTTCCAGTCGGCGATCCGCTGCAACACCAGCGGCATGTCCTTGGTCGGCACGAAGGCGTTGGACAGGAACGTCAGCGGGAACATCCAGATGAACCCCGCCGACTGCGCCACCTCCACGCTGCGCACGCTCAGGCCGATGGTGGCCGAGATCCAGCTCATCGCGTACCCGAACAGGAACAGCAGCCCGAAGCCGCCGATCACCTCGAGGGCGTTGGTGTGGGTGCGCCAGCCGACGATCAGGCCGCAGATCGCCATCACCGCCACCACCAGCACGTTGTTCAACAGGTCCGATGTGGTCCGTCCCACCAGGACGGCCGCCCGCGACATCGGCAGCGACCGGAACCGGTCGATGATGCCCTTGGTCATGTCCTCGGCCAGGCCCACGCCGGTCAGCGCCGAACCGAACGCCACCGTCTGGGTGAAGATGCCCGCCATCAGGAACTCGCGGTAGCTGATGCCCGGCACCTTGATGGAGCCGCCGAACACGTACGCGAACAGCAGCACGAACATGATGGGCTGGATCGTGGAGAAGATCAGCAGGTCGGGCACCCGCTTGATCTTGATCAGGTTCCGCTTCGCCACCACCCAGCCGTCAACGAGAGCTTCCATGGTCACGTGCCCTCCTCTTCGGTCTCGTCGGCGGCCCGGTGGCCGGTCAGCTGGAGGAACACGTCGTCCAGCGTGGGACGGTGAATGCCGATGTCGGCGGGCTTGATGGACGCGGCGTCCAGCCGCCGCACCGCCTCGAACAGCGCCTGCGTCCCGTCGGACACCGGGATGCTCACCGTGTGCGACTCCTCGTCCACGGTGTACCCCGGCAGCTCCAGGGCGTCGACCGTCCGCACCACCGCGCCGGCGTCGGCCTTGGAGTGCAGCGTGATGTCCAGCCGCTCCCCGCCGATCGCGCGCTTCAGATCGTCCGGCGTGCCGTGCGCGATGGCCTCGCCGTGGTCGATGACGATGATGTCCTCGGCCAGCTCGTCGGCCTCCTCGAGGTACTGCGTCGTCAGCAACAGCGTCGTGCCCTCGGCGACCAGCTCGTTGATCACGTCCCACATGCCGATCCGGCTGCGCGGGTCCAGGCCCGTGGTGGGCTCGTCCAGGAACAGCACCGGCGGCGAGGCCACCAGGGCGCCGGCCAGGTCGAGCCGGCGCCGCATCCCGCCGGAGTAGGTCTTGGACGGCCGGTTGGCGGCGTCGGTGAGGTCGAACCGCTCCAGCAGCTCGCTCGCCCGCCGCCGTGCCTGGCGCTTGCTCAGGTGGTACAGCCGCCCCACCATCTCCAGGTTCTCCATACCGGTGAGGTTCTCGTCGACGGCGGCGTACTGCCCGGACACGCCGATGATCTCCCGCACCCGGTTGGGGTGCGCGATCACGTCGATGTCCTTGATGGTGATCTCGCCCTGATCCGGCGCGACCAGGGTGGTCAACATCCGCACCATGGTGGTCTTGCCCGCCCCGTTCGGACCCAGCAGCCCCAGCACGGTCCCCTCCGGCACGGACAGGTCGAGCCCGTCGACGGCGGTGACCGAACCGTAGGTTTTGACCAGACCACGCGCGACAATCGCGTCTGCCATGGTGGACACATTAAGTGCCGGGCCCGGCACCCGCCGGTGAAACGGCCCAAACTCAGGCGTTCTTGGCGGGCTTCCACAGCACGTCGTCACCGTTGTTGCAGGTGCGGGCCAGCACGAACAGCAGGTCGGACAGCCGGTTCAGGTACGTGGCGGGCACCGGGTGCGTCGCGTCCGGCTCGGCCTCCAGCAGCGCCCAGGTGGCGCGCTCCGCCCGCCGCGCGATGACGCACGCCTGGTGCAGCAGGGCCGCCGCGGGCGTCCCGCCCCTCAGGATGAACGACTTGAGGCTCGGCAGCTTCGCGTTGTACTCGTCGCACCAGCCCTCCAGGCGCGTCACGTACGACTCGGTGATGCGCAGCGGCGGGTACTTGGGGTCCTCGGTGACGGGGGTGGACAGGTCGGCGCCCACATCGAACAGATCATTTTGGACGGACGACAGCACCGCGTCGACGCCGTCCGGGACCTCCGCCAGGGCCAGCGCCACCCCGATCGCCGCGTTGGTCTCGTCGACGTCGGCGTAGGCGGTGATGCGCGGATGCGTCTTGGGAACCCGGCTGAAGTCCGACAGCCCGGTGGTTCCCTGGTCGCCGGTCTTGGTGTAGATCTTGGTGAGATGCACGGCCATGGGCCGACACTATCGCTCACTGAATCACCGCTAAGGTCGGTGTCGTTACCAGTGAGTAGTAGGAGGACAGCATGGCAGGTCAGGTCGCCGTCATCGGCGCCGGTTTGATGGGTTCGGGAATCGCGCAGGTCGCCGCCGCCGCGGGCTGGCGGGTGACGCTGCGGGACCTGACGCCCGAGGCCACCGAGCGCGGCCTGGCGGGCATCCGGGCGTCGCTGGAGAAGTTCGCCTCCAAGGGAAAGATCAGCGCCGACGACGCCGAGGCCACCCTGGCGCGCATCACCACCACCACCGACCTGGACGCCGCCGCCCCCGCCGACCTCGTCGTCGAGGCGGTCTTCGAGAAGCTCGAGCTCAAGCAGGAGGTCTTCAAGACCCTGGACGGCATCTGCAAGCCCGGCGCCGTCCTGGCCACCAACACCTCGGCCATCCCGATCACCCAGATCGCCGCGGTCACCGACCGCCCCGAATCCGTCGTCGGCACCCATTTCTTCTCCCCGGTGCCGCTGATGAGCCTGTGCGAACTGGTGCGCGGCCTCAAGACCAGCGACGCCACCCTGGCCACCGCCCGCGATTTCGCCGAGGAGATCGGCAAGACCTGCGTCGTGGTCAACCGCGACGTCGCCGGTTTCGCCACCACCCGCCTGATCTGCGCGCTCGTCATGGAGGCCGTGTCGCTGGTCGACAACGGCGTCATCTCCGCCGAGGACCTCGACACCGCCTGCAAGCTGGGCTTCGGCCACGCCATGGGTCCGCTGGCCACCACCGACCTCACCGGCCTGGACGTCCTGCTGCACGCCACCCGCAACATCCACACCGATACCGGCGACGCGAAGTTCTTCCCGCCGGAGCTGCTGGCCCGCATGGTCGCCGCCGGCGACTTCGGCCGCAAGACCGGCAAGGGCTTCTACGACTACGGCTCCTAAAGACGCCCCGTCGCCTTGAGCATCAGGTACTTGTCCACGACCGCGGGCGCGAACTGGTCGGCCGCGGCGTCGATCACCTCGACGTCGTGGCGGGCCAGGGCCGCGGCCACCTTGCGGCGCTCGACCAGGGCCTGCTCGGCGGCGGCGGCGCGGTAGACGTCCAGGGCCTCGGCGCGGGCGGTGCGCAGCCGGCCGATCTCGGGGTCGGAGACGGTGGCGACGATGACCTTGTGGCGGGCGGCCAGCTGCGGCAGCGCGGGCAGCAGGGATTCGGTGATGGCGCCGGGTTCCAGCGAGGTGAACAGCACGACCAGGGCGCGCTTGGATTCGCGGCGCAGCACCTCGCTGACCACCAGTCCGTAGTCGGTCTCGACCAAGGCGGGCTCCAGCGGGGCCATGGCGCGGATGATGCGGGGCATCACCGTGGCGCCGCTCCCGCTGTCGACGGCGGCGCGCACCTCGGTGTCCACGGCCAGGGCGTCGACCCGGTCGCCGGCGTGCGAGGCCACAGTGGACAACAGCAGGCACGCCTCGATCTGGGCGTCCAGGCGCGGCTCGTCGCCCACCCGCACCGCCGAGGTGCGGCCGGTGTCGATGACCGACAGGACGCGGCGGTCGCGCTCCACCCGCCAGGTCTTGGTCACGATCGTCTGCCGGCGGGCCGTGGTGCGCCAGTCGATCGAGCGCACGTCGTCGCCGGGGACGTACTCGCGCAGCGCGTCGAACTCGGTGCCCTGGCCGCGCCCGCGCACCGCCACCGCGCCCTCGACCACCCGCAGCCGGGCGAGCTTCTCGGACAGGTGCTTGCGGGCGTGGAACGGGGGCAGCACCCGGATCCGCCACGGCGGGGTCAGGAGCTGGGCGGTCTTGTGCGGGGTCTGGCGGTAGGCGAAACCCAAGGGGCCGTAAGAACGTAGCGTCACCCGGGAGCAGGGCCGGTCGCCGCGGCGGGTGGGCGTGAGGGTGGTGGTGAGCTGGGCGGTGGCGCCCGGCGGCAGCGTGAGCGCGTACTCCTCGGCGTGGGAGCCCGCCGACGGCGTCCACGCGTCGCGCACCCGTCCGGTGATCGGCTGGGCGCCGTCGTTGTGGACGTGCAGGGTGACGTGGACGGTGCCGCCCAGCCGGGTCACCTTGTCGCCGGTGCGCCACATGGTGACGTGCCGCGGGCTCGCGGCCAGGACGGCGTCGAGCACGGACACGATCGCGACGACCACAATGCACACCAGCAGACCCAGCCACGGCAGGGGCCAGGCCGGAAGCGTGATGAGTCCCAGCGCGAACAGCGCCACCGGTCGCCAGGTGATCATCGCGGCGTCGGCACCGTCGACAGCAGCGAGTTGAGCACGTCGTCGGCGGTGACGCCCTCCAGTTCCGCCTCGGGCCGCACCTGGACGCGGTGCCGCAGGGTGGCGTGGGTGAGCGCCTTGACGTCGTCGGGCGTGACGTACTCCCGCCCCGCCAGCCAGGCCCACGCCTTGGCGACCGCCAGCAGCGCGGTGGCCGCGCGCGGCGAGGCCCCCAGCGACAGCGACGGCGAATTCCGGGTCGCCTGGCAGATGTCCACGATGTACGTCAGCACGCCGTCGGCCACCTGCACCGCCTCCACCGCCCGCTGGGCGGCGGCCAGCTCGGCCGCGCCGGCCACCGGACGCACCCCGGCGGCGGCCAGGTCGTGCGGGTTGAACCCGGCGTTGTGGTTGCGCAGGATCGTGACCTCGTCGTCCCGCTGTGGGGTGTGGACGGTCAGCTTGAGGAGGAACCGGTCCAGCTGCGCCTCGGGCAGCGGGTAGGTGCCCTCGTGCTCGACGGGGTTTTGGGTCGCGGCCACGCAGAACGGTTGCGGGACGGGGCGGGGGACGCCCTCCACCGTCACCTGGCGCTCCTCCATGACCTCCAGCAGCGCCGCCTGGGTCTTCGGCGGGGTGCGGTTGATCTCGTCGGCCAGCAACAGGTTGGTGAAGACGGGGCCGTCGCGGAATTCGAAGCGCCCGGTCTGCGGGTCGTAGATGAGCGAGCCGGTCACGTCGCCGGGCATCAGGTCCGGGGTGAACTGCAGGCGTTTGGTGTCAAGGGAAAGCGCCGCGGCCAGGGCCCGCACCAGGAGGGTCTTCGCCACGCCGGGCACCCCCTCCAACAGCACGTGCCCGCGGCACAGCAGCGTGATCACCATGCCCGAGATGGTGGCGTCCTGTCCGATGACGACCTTGCCGACCTCGGCGCGCAACTGGCCGAGGGCCTCGCGCGCCTGTGCCGCGCCGGTGGGCGTCGTGGTTGTGTCGTTCACTCAGTCTCTCCCTTGTGGGCTCGAGTTCTCCACCGCCGCCACGAGCTGATCCAGCGCGGCGGTCACGGCGAAGAGTCCGGGTTCGTCCGTGGGTTGCGTGGTGTACAGGACGGAGTTGACCTGTTCGGGCGTCCACCCGGTGCGCGCGGCCACCGCGGTGACGATCTCCCGCGGTTCGGCCTGTGTGGATAGACGCAGCACGGGTCGGATGCGTTGCAGCGCACCGGCTCGCAGCGCGCGCAGCGCCTCGGGGTATGCCCCGGCGCGCCGGTACAGCCGGGCGCGACCGTGCACGGTCTCGGCGGCGGGCACCGTCACCGGCAGCGGCTCGGTGACCGGCGGTCCCAGGCGGCGCCCCCGCCACAGCGCGGCGCACACCCCGAGCAGCACCACGCCGATCAGGCCCGCCCACATCCAAGCGGGCAGCGCGTCGTAGATCGGGTTGGTGTCGGGCGCGGCGGGGTCGTCGATCGGTTGGCGCGAGGGTGTGTAGTCCGAGGGCGTGGGCTCGTCGGTCGGGTAGGTGGGTTCCGGCTGGCTGGCCAGCGAATGCTTGTCGAGCCACAGCACGTCGCCGTGCCCGGCCAACAGGCCGGTGGCGAGCTTGGCGTTGCCGTCGGAGTTGATGTGGTCGTTGGTGAACGGGTCGGGGGCCCCGGCGACCGTCAGCTCGATCGATTCGACGGACACGTGCGCCAGGCCGTTGCCGTAACAGAAATCCCACGGCACCGCGCCGTTGAGCTCCGAACTGGACTTGGCCTTGACGTAGGTCTGCCGCAGCATGGCGGCGTCGCCCGCCGCCCCCGCCTCCCGCAGCCCGCAGTTGTTGCCGGAATCGTTGGGGGACACGGTCTTGGTGGCGATGCGGCCGTAGTCGGCGTTCAGCCCGACGGCGCCGAGGAACTTCAACGGCGGGCGCACCACCACGATCCGCGTCGACCCGCTCATGGCCTTGTCGAAGAGCTCGTACAGCTCGGCGCTGTTGAGGTAGTCCGGAGCCGGAATGAACAGGGTGGAGGTCTGGTTCTTGGCGGCCTCGAAGGCCTTGCCGGCGTCGGTGTAGCGATCCACCTTCACGCCCTGGTCCGCGAGCTTCTTGGCCAGAATGGACGAACCGTCGCCGTCCGTCGACCGTGGGGACAGGTAGTCGTCGCTGCCGGGGCTGGGCGATTCGATGAACGCCGCCAGGGCGGTCAGGAGGATCACGGCGACCGCCGCGCCCACCGGGATCCAGAAGCGCCGCCGGTTGAAGGGCGGGCGCGTGGTGACGTTGTCGGCGGCCACGGCGCTCGGCGCCACGGCGGTGTCGGTCATGTCGCCTCCAGCGAGAACATGGCGACCGGGTGGTGGCCGGCGACGGCGGCGGCCAGCTGGGCGTGCAGGTCCCGCATCCGGCCCGCGGCGTTGGCGTCGGCATCGTAACCGCCGTACCAGATCTCGGAGAAGATCCGCCCGGCCTCGTCCAATGTGACCGCGGTGGTGGGCAGCGCCCTGCCGGCCGCGGACGCCAACTCGGTGACCGTCCACCCCGGATGGTTCTCGACGACGGAGCGCTCCACGAGGTCACGCACCATGACCCGCAACCATTCCCGCACCGCCAGACGGTACTGCCCCGCGGCCATGAACCGCTGCGCCCGCGCCAACAGCGCGTCGGAGGGCAGATCGGGCAGTGCCTCCTCGTTGGCGTCGGCGACGATCACCGGCTCGGCGGGCTTGGCCTTGTCGCGTCCGAAACGCGCCCGCCACCGCCACAGCCCGAACGGTTGCAGCGCCAGGCCGACGGCGAGCCCGATCAGCAACACCACCAGGCCCAGCATGTAGAGGCCGCCGGGAAACCAATCGGCCACATTGGCCACGATCTGGGTCCACAAGAGGGTCATCGCGCCTCCGGGGCCGCCAGCGAGACCGCGTCGCCCCTGGCGCGCATCCGCGTCACGGCGATGTCGAGCCCCTCCGAGCGCACCCGGGTCTCTATGTGCAGCACCGCCTCCACGCAGGCCAGCATGGCATACCCCGCGGTGTTGATCGCCAGGTAACACAGCCCCAGGACGATGAGGAAGTAGTCGAAGAGGATGGTCGAGAAGTCGATGACGCCGCTCAGCACGATGTACCCGGCGGCGCAGGTGAGGACCAGCCGGATCAACAGCCACGAGAAGTAGGCCAGCAGCTGCACCCCCGCGGTGCGTCCGGACGACCGCAGCAGCAGCTTGGGGGAGCGCCACAGCGCCCGCCCGGGCGACAGCCCGTCGGCGATCAGCGCCGGGACCGACAACCCGAAGATCGCGAACACCGCGAACCACGGGATGACGCACATCGCCGCGGCGATCGCGCCGGCCACGCCCAACAGCACCGTGTACAGCACGGTGTACCCCCATTGCCGGCTGTTCAGCGTCAGGAAGGGCAGCTTCGACGGGTCCTCGCCGCGCACCGCGGCCACGGCGGTGCGCGCCGCCGGGCCCGACAGCAGCGTGATGATCATGATCTCGGTCGTCATGCCGACGACGATCCACAGCCACACCAGGTACCCGTTGTCGAAGATCTGACCGACGTACTTCGGCTTCACCTCGTCGATGGTCAGTTCGCGCAGCGTGGTCATGATGACCTGTTCCACCAGCGCCAACGTGAACGACATCACCAACAGGGACCGCCACCGGCTGCGCAGCAGGGCCGCCGCGGCGTCGAGCAGCTCGCCGATGGTCAGCGGACGCAGCGGCAGCACCGGCGATCCGGTCATTCAACGTCCTCATCATTGGCGGTTGGCGGGTTCGCGGAAGGTTCAGTGTGCCATGCGGAAACCAGTGGGGCGATGTCCGCCGGATTGGACCCCCGGGGGCAACCTTTCGGACACCTGTTGCGCAGGGAAGGGGGAGCCGGGTTCGTCACCGGGGACCATATGCTGATCACGACGGCATTAGGGTTTGCACACGAGGCGAACCCGCCAGGGCGGACGAAAGCGGTAGGTGGAATGAGAGCAAGGGTTTTGGTGGTCGACGACGACCCGGCGCTGGCCGAGATGCTGGGCATCGTCCTACGCACCGAGGGCTTCACGCCGGTGTTCGTCACCGACGGGGAGCAGGCGCTGGAGGCGTTCCACGAACACCGGCCCGACGTCGTGTTGCTGGACCTGATGCTGCCGGGGATGAGCGGAATCGACGTGGCCAAGGCGATCCGCTCCGAGTCCGGGGTGCCGATCGTCATGCTGACCGCCAAGAGCGACACCGTCGACGTGGTGCTGGGTCTGGAGTCCGGCGCCGACGACTACATCATCAAGCCGTTCAAGCCCAAGGAGCTGGTGGCGCGGGTGCGCGCCCGGCTGCGCCGCGGCGACGACGTCGCGCCCGAGCGGCTCCAGATCGGACGCACCGGCCTCCAGGTGTCCATCGACGTGCCCGCGCACAGCGCCACGCTCAACGGCGTCGAGATCAAGCTCACCCCGCTGGAGTTCGACCTGCTGGTCGCCCTGGCGCGCAAGCCCCGCCAGGTGTTCACCCGCGAGGTCCTGCTGGAGCAGGTGTGGGGCTATCGGCACGCCGCCGACACCCGGCTGGTGAACGTGCACGTCCAGCGGCTGCGCGCCAAGATCGAGCCGGACCCCGAGCATCCCCAACTGATACAGACGGTGCGCGGCGTCGGATACAAGGCCGGGACGGCCTGATTGCCTACCCGGCGCGCTGTCACCGGCCGAGCCGCGGCGCTGCTGGCCGCCGCTCGCCGTGCCATGCTCCGGGGCCTGAGTCTGGCCCACCGGGTGGCCGCGCCCGTGGTGCGGGCCTTCCGCTCCTCGCTACAGCTGCGCGTGGTGACGGCGACGCTGATCGTGTCGGGCGTGCTCGTGGTGGTCTTCGGGATGGTCGTGGCCACCACCATCACCAGCGGCGCGGTCGAGGCGAAGCTGGGCACCGCCAAGGCCCAGGTCAGCGACGGACGCGACGCGGTGGCCCGGGAACTGGACACCGTGGTGTCCTATGACGACCCGACCCTGACCAACAAGCTGTCCGGTCTGGCCGCCGCGCTGAGCGGCGACCAGGGCCGCAGCCAGCGGCCGACGGTGCTGATCCGCACCAGCGAGACCGATCCGGTCGCCGAGTCCCGGCCGGGCAAGCCCGCCGCGGTGTCGCGCGACCTCCCGAAACAGCTGCGCGGCGACGTCTCCGACGGCTTCATGTCCTTTCAGTACACCACCATCGACCCCGACGGCCACGGCGAGCGCGCCTTCCTGGCCATCGGCACCCCCGTCTACACCGAGCAGTTGAGCTACGAGCTGTACTTCCTGTTCCCCCTGGACGACGAGGAGGCGATCGCGAACCTGGTGCGCAACGCGCTGGTGGTGGCGGGCATCGCCCTGGTGCTGATGCTGGGCGTGATCGCCGGCCTGGTGACCCGGATGGTGGTGATCCCGGTGCGGCTGGCGGCGCGCACCGCGCAGCGGCTGTCGGCCGGTCTGTTGCACGAACGCATGAGCGCCAAGGGATCGGACGATCTGGCGCGGCTGGGCGGCTCGTTCAATCTGATGGCCGAGAACCTTCACCAGCAGATCGTCCGGCTGGAGGACATGTCGCGGCTGCAGCGCCGGTTCACCTCCGACGTGTCCCACGAGCTGCGCACCCCGCTGACGACGGTGCGGATGGCCGCGGATCTGTTGTACGACACCAAGGAGGACTTCCCGCCGCCCGCCGCCCGCAGCGCCGAGCTGCTGCACGACGAGCTGAACCGCTTCGAGGAGCTGCTGTCTGATCTGTTGGAGATCAGCCGCTTCGACGCGGGGTTCGCGGTGCTGGACACCGAGGCGGTGGAGCTGGCGCCGATCATCGACACGGTGGTGGAGTCCCGCGCGGGGCTGGCGCAGCGCTGCGGGGTGGAGGTGCGGTGCCACTTCCCCGGCGAGCCGGTGATCGCCGAGGTCGATCCCCGCCGGGTGCAGCGGATCCTGCGCAACCTGATCGACAACGCCATCGAGCACGCCGAGCATCAGCCGGTGTGCGTCCGGCTCGCCGCGTCGTCCACGGTGGTGTCCATCGCGGTGATCGACCACGGCGTGGGCCTGAAGCCCGGCGAGGAGAAGCTGGTCTTCAACCGCTTCTGGCGCGCCGACCCCTCGCGGGCCCGCCAGACCGGCGGCACCGGTCTGGGCTTGTCGATCAGCCAGGAGGATGCCAGACTCCATAACGGTTCTTTGGAGGCGATGGGCGAACCCGGGGCCGGCACGGTGTTCCGACTCAGCCTGCCGCTGCGGGCGGGGGACCGGGTGCTGATCTCGCCGTTGCCCCTGGATTTCTCCGCCGATCCCTGTAGGGGAGAAGACGATGAGTCCTAAGCGGATCGCCGCGGCCGCGGGCGTTGTGGTCGGCCTGCTGGTGCTGGGCGCCTGCGGGGTTCCCTCCGACGGGCCCGCCACCCGGGTCCAGCACGTCCCCCAGGACGAATCGAAGCAGGACTCCTCGGACGGCATGCGTCCGCTGCTGCCGTCCCAGGACGCCATCAACACCGTCGACTCCTTCCTCGGCTCGGCCGCGGGGGACTGGAGCGGACGCGACAAGCGGCTCAACCTGTTCACCAAGCACCCCGCGAAGTGGTCCGACCCGGCCGAGGGCGTCCAGCTGATCCGGGTGCCGTCCACGGGCATCAAGATCGTCGGGCACGGCACCACGACCCGCACCAAGGTCGAGGTGACCGGGAAGATCGTCGGCCTGTACACCCCCAGCGGCCAGGTGAAGCCCTGGTCCGGCGACGACGACTTCACCCAGACCTACACCCTGACGCGCGACTCGCACCCGGAGGTCTGGTCGATCTCCAACCCGCCCAAGCAGGTGGCGCTGCAGGACGACGTGTTCTCCGAGCGCTACGAGCCCAGCCCGCTGTACTTCCCGGCGTCCTCCGACAACGCCGGCACCCTGGTTCCGGATCTGCGCTGGATGCCCATGGAGGTCACCGATCGGGAGGCGCGCGACACCCAGGTGGTGGACTGGCTGATGGGCGGGCCCTCGGAATGGGTGGGGTCGACGGTCTCCAGCGCCTTCCCGGAGGGAACCTCCCGCAAGTCGGTCACGGTGTCCAAGAACGGCAAGCGGGTCACCGTGGAGCTGTCCATGGAGTCGGCGGCGCAGCCCAGCCGGGACGCCGGCGACATGAGCGCCCAGTTGGCGTGGAGCCTCGGCCTGCACGGCAGCCAGACGCTGCGGCTGGTGGTGGACGGCCGCAACCGCGAGGTGGCCAAGGCGTCGAAGTGGGCGGGGCGCAATCACGCTCCGCGGGCCGACAAGCTGAAACAGAACCTGGCCTACTTCATCAAGGACAACGGCACCGTCTGGTCCTCCGACGCCGACGACCCGTTCTTCGAGAAGAAGGTTCCCGGTCTCACCAACGCGGCGCTGGAGCCCCGCGGCGACCGGATCGCGGGCGTGGTGGGCGGTCACCTGGTGGTCGGGGCCTCCGACAAGGTGGACAGGGTGCCGAAGTTCTCCTCGGGCGACCTCCGGGATCCACAGTGGCTGGACTCCAGGACGCTTCTGGTGCTGGCCGACGGGACGCCGACCACCGTCGACATCGCGTCCGGCGAGTCCCACGAGCTGTCGCCGCGCCAGGTGGACGGGACCATCACGCACATCGACCTGGCGCCGGACGGCCGCCGGCTCGCCTTCGTGGCCGGCGGGCACGCGTGGGTGGCCACCATGCTGCCGGGGGAGAAGTCGGTGTCCAAAATGGCCTCGCCGCGCCGGGTGGGCAACGACATCTCCGAGGTGCGCGACGTCTCCTGGAGCCGCGAGACCCACCTGATGCTGATCGGCACGGTCGCCGACGCCCTCGACTGGCTGTGGGAGGTGTCGATCGACGACGCGTATCAGGTGTCGCCCAAGGGGGAGAACGGCAAGGACCGCGCCAGCACCCTGGCGGTGCGCTGCGCCCCCGCGCTCAATCCCGACAACGCCTACGGCCAGCCGGTTCTGTTTAATGTGGACGGATCGATCAATCGTCTGTACTCCAACGAGCTCGCCGAGGTGAAGTTCCCCGACGGCAAGGGCGGGCAGTATCTGGCCAGCGGGGTCGCGCCGTTCGTCGCACCCTGAAAACCCGTTGTGGGCATGCACGGTGAGTGATCACATGGACGCATGACCGTGTCCACCTGGCTGTCGCGCCTCACCGACCTCGCGGCGCCGCGCTGCTGCGCCGCGTGCGGCCCGCGCCGCCCCGCCGAACCCTCCGTCGGGCTGTGCCCCGCCTG
>NZ_DASQPW010000165.1:0-9102 GCF_035643755.1 Stackebrandtia sp.
GCCGAGATCGGTTCCCTCCCGCGGAAGGCGGGAAGAGGCACAATGGACGACAACCTCCGCGCCGCGCTGTTGGCGATCCCGCCGGCCCCCGCCCGGGCGCTGGCCCGGCTGCTCGCCGCGCGGCCCGACCTCGCCCCGCGCGTCCGGGAGGTGCTGGGCGACGGCAACAGCGGCATCGACGCGGTCGACACCGCGCTGGCGGCTTACCTGACCGCCGAGCACGCCCGCGGCCGCCTCGCCCCGGGCACCGACGTCGAGGCGCTGGCGGGCGCTCTGGCCGGGGCCTTCCACCGACTCGTGCTCGGCGACGCCGCCGACATCACGGATCGCTTGGGCCGCACCGTTTCCGCGCTGATCCCACCCGTGGCGCGGGTATGAGAAGGCCCCGCCCCCGAGTGCGACGGAGGCGGGGCCCGAGAGGTGGAGGAAGGTCAGGTGTTGACGGACACGAAGGTGGTCTTCAGCGCCTTCTTGCCGTCGGAATAGCTCACCGCGCCGAGGTAGCGCTTCCCGGCGTCCAGACCGGACCACTTGGCGGTGACGTCCCAGGTCTTCGACATCGCGACCTTCTGGCTGGTCGGCGTGACCGACAGGTGGGTGGACTCGCCGCCCACGCTCCAGGAGTGGAAGACCATGTCGGTGGAGTCGCCGCCGGCGTAGAGGTCCACATAGATCACGTAGGTCGCGCCGGGTTCCAGCATCACCGACTCGTCGGCGCCGCCGTTGGTGGAGCCGCCGTACAGGGTGAGGTCGTCGCCGTCCTTCTGGTACACGTACAGGTCGGCGTCGGTGCCCGACGGGTGGTCGGCGTTGAACGTCGCCACCTTGCCGAAGTCGGCCGAGGAGTCCACCTTGACCGTGACGGCCTTGGTGTGGTCTCCCTCGGCCGGGGCGCTGGTGTCGAACGCGGATCCGTCCGGATGGGACAGCGTGAACTTGTTGACATCGCTGGGAACCAGGCCGGTGGCGGTGGCCCTCAGCGTGCCGTCGTAACCGGCCTTTCCGGACAGTTTCCGGCTGCCGGAGGTGCCGGTGCCCGTGAACTCGCCGTCGGCCGACAGGGCCGTGGGCTCGATCGCGATCGGGCTGCGCACCGCGTGGCCGTCGGTGTCCTTCCAGGTCAGCGACCCGAAGGCGTACTTGCCGAAGGCCGCGTCGGTGCGGGTGATCGTGAGGGTGAACTTCTTGGTCTGGCCCGGCCGGACGCTCAGGTACCTCTTGTTCACCGTCACCTTGGTTCCCTTGGGCGCCTTGACCTTCGGGAAGTAGGTGCTGGTCTTCGACGACACGTTGGTCACCGACCGGGTGATGGTCTGGCTGCCGGTCAGCTCGCCCACGGCGATGGACGGGTAGTTGAGGTCGCTGGGGTCGATCGACTTCACGCCGTCGCACAGGTCGTTGCCCAGCAGCTGGAACTGGCCGATGGCGCAGCCGTACTCCAGCCAGTCGGACGGGCCGGAGTCGTAGACCAGGCCCGGGTCGAACATGTCCTTCGGCGTGACGTGACCGGCGCCGAAGTCCAGCGGGGTGGCGTCGGCGCCGTGCCGCTGGATCGGCTTGCCCTTGTTGTCGGTCTGGGACGCGGTGGTCATCATGGCCGAGCGGATCTCCGCAGGAGTCCATTTCGGATGCTTGGCCTTGAGAAGCGCGCCGAGACCGGCGATGTGCGGGCTGGACATCGAGGTGCCCTGGTAGGAGGCGAAGTCGTCGCCGTTGTTTCCCGGGGGCGCCACGGCGGCCACGACGTCCACGCCCGGCGCGGTGATGTCGGGCTTCAGCAGGTCGCCGCCGCCCGCCAGGGCGGGACCGGCCGAGGAGAACGCCGCCATTTCCGGCGCCTCCGCCTTGTACTCCTCGCCCGCGCCGAGCGAAGCGGTGGGTTTCGAGGAATCCAGATACGTCAACAGCTTCTTGCCGTCGGCGACCGAGATGTGAATGGTCGGCACCGCGTGCTTGTCGGCGGCGATGTCGTCGGCGTCCGGCGAGACGTTGTACAGGACCATTCCCGCGCCGCCGGCGTTCTTGACCTCGGTGCTCTTTTCAGTGCGGGCGTTGGTGCCCCGCGCGCACGCCACGATTCGTCCGTCCACCTTGGACTTGTCGAGCGCGCCCAGGTGGCACTCCTTCACCGCCTGCGCCGACTGGCCGTCGGCGCCGACCTCGGTGGACGAGACGATGCCGGTGGAGCCCACGGCCGCGCCGCGCCCCGAACCGACGACCGAGGAGCCGTCGCCCAGGGTCAGCGTCGCCTTGAACGCCCGGTCGTACGAGCTGGCCGCCACCGTCGTCATCCACGGCGTGTTGTGCGCCACGGTGCTGGCGCCCGGACCGGAGTTGCCCGCCGAGGCCGCGATGAACACGCCCGCCGCCGCGGCGTTGAAGTACGCCACGTGCACCGGGTCCACGATGTACGAACTGTCTCCGGAGATG
This sequence comes from Stackebrandtia sp., assembly GCF_035643755.1. Taxonomy (NCBI): domain Bacteria; kingdom Bacillati; phylum Actinomycetota; class Actinomycetes; order Glycomycetales; family Glycomycetaceae; genus Stackebrandtia; species Stackebrandtia sp. The sequence continues at coordinate 2,431 of NZ_DASQPW010000165.1, forward strand.
GAGAAGTTCAGGATGTCGACGCCGTCGTTGACCGCGTCCTCAATGGCCGCCACGGAGTCGGCGGTGCCGCACTGGGACACCACCCAGCACACCTTGTACACGGCCAGCCGGGCGGCGGGCGCCATCCCGGAGATCTTGCCGTCGTCCGGGGTGGACACCTGGTAGTCGCCGGCGGCGGTGGAGGCGGTGTGGGAACCGTGGCCCTCCCAGTCGCGCGGCGAGGCCGGACCATCCTCTTCGGACACCGGACCCGCGCTGTGGTAGTACCGCGCGCCGATCACCTTGTTGTTGCAGGAGACGTTGTCGGCGGGATCGGTCGCGTCGCCTGCGTCGCAGGTGCCGTGCCACTTGGCGTCGATGACGTCGGCGTCGGGCCGGTGCTTCGACAGCGCCGCGAAGGACTTCGACTCCGGCCAGAAGCCGGTGTCGATGTCGCCGATGATGACGCCCTCGCCGGAGTGCTTGCCGCCGCCGAACTGCCGCTGCCACACGCCGCCGTCGCCGGTGAGACCGAGGAACTGCTGGGTGTTGCGCTCCAGCTTCAGCGCCTCGTCCGGCCACATCCGCAGCACGCCGTCGGCCTTGGACATGGCGCGAGCCTCGCCCGCCGACAGCTTCGCCGAGAAGCCGTTGAACACGGTGTCGTACTGGTAGAGCGTCTTGGCACCGGGCACCTGCTTCAGGACGCTCTTGCGCTTGGACTTCAGGTAGTCGCGGTAACGCTTGACATCGTTTCCCTTGGTGGACAGGCGCTTTCCGTCGTCGGGGGCGGTGGCGCCGAGGCCGGACACTCCGCCGCGGTAGGTGGAGACCGGGTCTCCGGCCACCTCCACGATGTAGCGTCCGGCGCGATACTGGGTGTCGGGGGACGAGTGGTCGTCCGACCACACCGGGTTCGACGCGGCGACGAGGGCAACTGCCGCCGCGACGGCCACGGTGGCCGCCCCTACCGCCCTGCGTCGACGTCCGAGGAGTCGAAAGTTCACGGGGGTACCTCTTTTGACTTGGCGCGCGCCCGGGTAGCGCACGTTCACACACCGTAAGGCCAAAAATCGAGTTGGGTCGATGTGATGGGCGCGGCGAAAGGTATTGATGGGTAACCGGAGTCGTTTCGTTACGATCCCGTTATAACCACAATGGACTCGATATTCGCACCACTCCACAATTCGGTTCTTTGTCGGCGCCCATTAACCATTCGGTGTCCATACCGGATATGTGACTTAGGTCCCGAGGAGGGCAAGTTCCGTGAACCGAACGATCGGTGTCGGTCATGGAGCGGTCACTCGGCCATTTTCCCTGGTGATGGCGGCACAGTCGACGTCACTAACGGGCATCTCGGCACTGGGGGGCATGTCGCGGTATGTACGACGGCCGCGCGCTGAAGCCGAGCGCACCGTATCCACTCACCACTCAAAGGATGGTCATGACCGATCCTGCGAACCTCAGTTTTCCCGAGGAATACGCCAAACAGGACGACATGGTTACGTCGCCCGACGGCGCGATCAAGGCCCGAATCGTTGGCGGCCAAGTAACCAAGTTGGAGTTCAAACCCAACGCGTACAAGAACTACAGCGAAATTGAACTAGCGCACCAGATTGTGCAACTAGCCAGACTCGGCAACGCCGCCCGTACCCGCGGCTATCGCCGAACCCTCGACAAAGTGCTGGGCCACGGCGAGGCCATCGCGCGGCGCGGCCCGGGCTCCCCCCCAGGAAGCCGATCTGCGCGAGCTGTCGGATCTGTTGCAGGAAACCATCTCCGAGTGGCAGTGCGAGCTCAACGCCCTTCGGATGAACACCCTTGGCCCCAGCGAGATCCTGAAGTCTCTGCGCTTCTCGTAGAAGGAAATACGAACCGTGAACGTAAAGATTGACCCGCAAGAACTCGACGGCATCGGCGACAAGTACGGAGACATCATCACCGAGGTGAAGGCGTTGAGCGGCCTCAGCATGATCAACGCGTACTGGGGCTACTGCTCCGACTCCGAGGACAACCTCCACGACACCTCCCGAACCCTGGTGCGCCACATCAACGCCAACTGCGCCCTGGACCTCAAGCACGAGGTGGACGATTACAACCTCGCGCAGAGCAACACCGACAAGGGGAACAAGGACCACCACGAGCCCCCGCCGGACCCCGACCTGAGCGACCCCAACCACGTCATCGACGAGCCGAAATACGACAAGGCCGACCGGCCGCAGGGAGGTAGGTGATGGGTGGTTCAAGCGCCCGCGGCGACTGCCTGGGCATGAGCACTGAGGCATTCGGCTCGCACGTCAAGGAGATCGCCACCAAGATCAGGGACGAGGTGGCCAAGGCACGCCGCGTGGCAAGCGGATCGACGACTGTCGCACGCACTGCCACGTCGACCTGCTCACCTTCACGTCCAAGGACAAGGGCGACGCCGAGTCGAAGCTGAAGACGCACCTCGACTACATTGTGGACGCGTTCGGGCGCGGCGGCAACCAGATCGACATGGCCAAGGCGATGCGCAACCTGTTGGCCGCCAACTCGGGCCTGCTCAAGTGGGGTCGCAAGGACATCGACGGCATCGCCCATGACGGCCTCAAGACCGTGCAGTCCTTCGGCAAGTCCTCCAACGGAGACAGCGACCTCGCCACGTTCTGGACCGGTGCGCTGGCCGGGGGCGCCACACAGGACAACGTGATCAGCACGGTGGAGAACTAAACGATGAATCGGGTGCCCAGGTTGTCGATCGCGGTCGTCCCGCTGTTGCTGCTTGGCGCCTGCACCGGCGGCGGCTCGATATCGGAACCGTCCGAGCCGCCGCCGACCAGCGCGAAGGTCGAGTGTGAGGACAACGACGGCCTGGTGCGTCTCGCCGACAGCGGCATGACGTCCAAGAAGGACGCCGAGGGTCTGTACCGCACCAGCTTCGCGGCGGTGTTCTCGGTGGACACGTCCGTGACGCTGGTCAGCGGCACGGTGCAGATCGGGTTCGTCAAGGGAAAGAAGGCGAAACTGACGATGCGGTTGCGTTCCACTGTCGACGATAAAACGAACATCTCCACTGCCTACGTCTTCCGCGACTCGAGTGACAAGATCATCGGCGGCACCAATGACGCCGACGCGAACCTCGATATCGCGAACGTCTCCAATGGTTCATCCGAGCATTCCCTGGAGTTCGGCTGGGAGTCGAAGAACCTCCCGGATCCGGACAAGATCGCCGCAGTGTACGGCTATGCGCTGGTGAAGCGCTAGTGTCGCTTTTGTGTCACCCCGGTTGGCACAAAGTAGTGAGTCGAGCCCCGTAAGCCGACCGTAATCTCTCTTTTCGTCAAGTCACGAACAATTCCGCGGTTACCAGTGCTGCCGCGGAATTCCTTTAGTTCCACGGGAAGAGATTGACCATGCGCACATTCGCCGAGATCATGGCCGCCCATGAAGAGGAAGTGTCCTCTCCGGACGGAAATATCAAGGCCCGCCTGAAATCGGGCGACGTGGCGGACTTCGAGTTCCGCCCCGGCACCTACGAGCGGTACACCGACGTCGAGCTGGCCTCGCAACTCGAGGGCATCTCGCGCCTGATCGCCGTGGCGCGTCGGCGTGCCCGCCGCCGGGCGTTGCGGGAGTCGCTGGAGCTGGACTTCGAGCCGGAGCCCGCCACCCCCGATTCGCCCGCGTCCCGCCGCGTCTTCGAGCGGCAGGACGCCGAGGTGGTCGTGGTGGAAACCTCCAGCGTCCGCGTGCGCGTGCGGGGAACCCGAACCTGGCAGGTCAAGATCCGCCCCGGCACCACCCGAAACATGACCGAGGAAATGTTCAAAAAGGACGTGGCCCTGGCGGCCAAGCGGACCCTGACCCGTGCCCGATCGGCGATGCAGACGATCACGGAGCTGGAAACCGGGCCGAGCTTCATCCTCCAGGGGCTCACGGGCCTCAACCTCACCAAATAATCACGAAGCGAGACATCACATGACAACGGCAGTACCCCTACCCGCGGTGCTTCGGGCGTCCACCCACCTGCACCAGATGGGGCAGATCTACGGGGACGTCATCACCCAGGTCAAGACCGCCCACGACGCCACGGGCGAGGTCTTCGAATCAGGCCACGGCGACGCCCTGAAAGCGGCGTGCGAAGGGGCCATCAACGCGCTGTGGTCGGCCGCGGCCGACAGCCACGACAACCTGTTCAACACCTCGGTGGTGCTGGTGCGTTACGTCAACGCCGTATGCGACGCCGACCACACCAACGCCAAGGAGTTGGACACCCAGGTCGACGCGATCAACCAGGCCGCGGGGCGCGAGGAAAGCTCCAACGGCCTGCCCGACGGGACCGTGCCGCGGCTTCCCGACGTCAACCCCGACGACCCCGACGGCAACTATGTGCCCGAACCCTCCGATGACCCCGCCGAACGTCCTGAAGGGAGCTGACCATGGGTGATTGCGGCAAGACCGACGGCATGTCCAAGGGCGACTACGCCTCGCACATTCACGATCTAGCGGTGCAGCTGAAGGACAAGGTGGCGGAGAAGGCCGCCCAGACGGTGCAGACCCGCGCCCAGTCGATGAAGTCCGAGATCGACGGCCAGGTGCAGTACCAGAATCAGGAGGCCCAGAACCAGGCCACCCGCGATTCGGCGAGCTCGGGGACACCGGTCACCCCGAAGGTGATCTCCAAGAATGACAAGGGCGACAACGGATACAGCCTGCTGTGCCCCGATTCGCAGAAGGTCGTCGACAAGTACAAGGACTACTACAAGATCGACCTGTTGACGATCGAGCCGGGCGACGTCTCCAAGATCGAGAACGAGCTGAAGAACAAGCACCTCACGTACATCGTCGACAAGTTCGACCGGGCCAAGAACTTCCCCGACCCGAAGAAGTCGGACGGCGCGGAGGACCCGCTGACCAGCGTGACCGGCACCGGCGCGCTGGCGACGGTCAAGCCACTGGCCGCCGACAAGAACGGCGTGGACGTGCGCCCCAACCCCAGCTCGCCGGGCGGCCTGTTCGGCAACGCCTCCTTCGGCTTCGCCCCGACCATGGCGGGCTCGATCGGCTGGCAGGGCGCCACGGCCACCACCTTCACCGACATCACGACGAACATCCCGCACGTGGTGGAGAGTTACAACGCGGCGGTGCGCACGGTGCGCAACCTGCTGGAGGTCAACAGGCAGGTCATGCTGCGGGCCCGCAAGGACATCGACTCGATCCTGCACGACGGCATCGCCGCGGTCGACCACTGCGACGACTGCAAGCAGGGCGACGACAGCGCGGTGGCGACCCTGGGCATCGTGGGCGGCATCGCCACGATGATCGGCGGCTTCGTGTCGATCCCCGTCACGGGCGGCCTGAGCGCCGCGGCCGTCGCGGCGGGAATGGACCTGGTGGCGGGCAGCACGCAGACGGTGGCCTCGGCGATGGGCGTCAAGGGGTCGCCGAACCCGCTGTCGGGCAGCGGCATCGACGAGGTGGTGCAGAAGATCCTCAAGGCCGCCACCGACACCTTCAACGCGCTCGACGACATCTACAACACGGTGGCGACGCAGGGGTTCGACAAGATCGACAAGATCACCGCGGGCGCCAACCGCGTGGACTACGTCGTGCTGCATCCGGACCCGAACTTCATGGGCGTCACCAACAAGAACGCCGACGAAGTCATCACCTAGGACCTTGTTCCTCGGAGCGGGGCGCATCCCTGCCGCGTCCCGCTCCACCTTCTAAAGAAAACGACCATGGATTTTAGAGGACCGTGAGGTCACCGGCCACGCACGGTCTGATTTAGAATTCGATGGTGAACGATTCATTTGACGACCGGGTGTCGGCCCTGGCCGCGCTCGACGAGCCCACCCGGCGTCGCCTCTTCGAGTACGTCTCGAAGGAGGTCGACCCCGTCAGCCGCGACGAGGCGGCCGAGGCGCTGGATCTGCCCCGACCCACGATCGTCTTCCACCTCGACAAGCTGGTGCACGAGGGCCTCCTGGACGTGGTCTTCGCGCGCCGCAACGGACGCGACGGCCCCGGCGCGGGGCGTCCGTCCAAACTCTACAAACGATCCACCACCCAGCTCGATGTCTCGATCCCGCCGCGGCGCTACGACATGGCCGCCGAACTGCTCGCCGACGCGGTCGAGGAATCCGACCGCACGGGCGTGTCCGCCCGCGACGCGCTGCGGCGCCTGGCCTGCGACGCGGGCCGCGACCTGGCCACGGGCGGCGCGACGGGGGAGCGGGGTCTCATCGAGCTGTTGGAGTCCTTCGGCTTCGAACCCCGCGAGATCGCCGCCCAGATCGCGCTGGGAAACTGCCCCTTCCACTCCCTGGTGATGCGCCACGCCGCCCTGGTGTGTGACATGAACCTCGGCCTGGTCGAGGGCATGATCGACGGCGCCAAGGCCGAGGGCCTGCGCGCCCGCCTGAACCCTAGCGAGCAGCACTGCTGCGTGCGGCTGTCGCGCGCCAAGCCGTAAGCAGGACGATCGCGAAGGCCACCAGCCCCGCCGTCGCGGCGAATCCGAAGGTGATCTCGGCGAAAACCCTGATGCGGTCGGGGATCGCGGACGGTTCTGCCACGTGAAGCACCGCGCCGATGGCGTCGCGGAACCCCGCGCCCACGGGCAGCGCCAGCCCCGCCACCGCGAGGGCGGCGCGCGCCGCGCGCCGCCACGGCACGCCCGACACGGGGTGGATCACCAGGCGCAGCAGGGGA